>CAIYBQ010000482.1 GCA_903924445.1 uncultured Armatimonadota bacterium
CAAGTCGACAGTAAATGATCATTAGATCCAGAATGTGAAATGACCTTGTGAATATGTCCAATGGAACTCATAAGTATTGAAGCCATTACGGTTCGTTCACTTGTGACTCCGACAAAACTACGACAGGACAATTTGAATTGTTGAAAACGTGACTCTTTCGCCCGCCCCTTCTCTGTCACCCGATACTTCGCATTTGGCACAAAGTCATTGGGGACAAGTGACCAGTCGGTTGCGACATAATCAAGGTTGGTCTTGGCTTCTGGACCGCTGCTCTGCCCTCCCGGGTTTCCAATCTGGATGTTGGGTCCACAGAGCACAATGGAGTCAATCGTAGCAATGTCGGCTGGTGCTTTTACAAAATAGCCTTTGTTTTGGTCGTTAGTTTCGTGGAAACACGATGAGACAACGTAGTTTGGATCGATATCGGATGCACGCCTCGGCTGAGCGGACAGCTTTGCCAAAACCGAGAGTGCTTCTGTGGAGTGTGCCGCCAGCAGCTTGGTGCCAAGCACATCGGATGTGCCTTCAATCTGCGCCATGATGGCAAGCTCGCGCTCGGTGACGGTGAGCAGTCGGCTTGCGTGTCCGGAGGTATTCCAACGTCCATTGGCATCCTTCATCCCCGGTACATTGCCAAAGCCATCGTGGTCCAAGCAGGCCTGAATGGTACGTGGGTGGTAGAGGTTTGCAATTGACTTGAAATGCGACGATCGTGGATGTCCATAAACATGGATTCCAAATGCCGTGTGATGGTCAACATCCACAAACAAACTAAATTCGTTCTTAAACTGCGCATGGAAGCGCAAGCGCGGATAAATCTCACGTCGCGCGGCTTGGCCTTTGGAGTCATCGTACAACCCTTCCGGATGCAGCAGGCCAGCAAAGCCCGTCCCTGAGAGCAGCTCCCATGCCTGCACCACAAACATTTTGTAGAGGTTGGTCTGCGTCCCCTTCAAAATGGCATACGAGACAACGCCATTTGCAAACTCACGGAAGGCGAGCGTTGCGCAGGCTTCATCGATGTACCCCGCGAGCGCACCAGGGCGTTCGAGAATGCGATTGCGCTCCGCGACCACATCGGTTGCGCTGAGATCCTTCATCACAATCATCGGGTCGTACTCACCCAGAACACCCGACTCATCCCAGCTGACCTTTAGCCACGGCGGGTTGCCAAGGAGGACATCAAAGCCGCCGCGCTCCGTGAACACTTCGGCAAAGCGCAGCATGTAGTGATGGAAGCGGTGACGGGCTGCACACCTATCCGCCGCGCGTAAAAATGGAATCTCCCGCTTGAGCTTTGCGGTGTCAATCCAGCCGTGGCGGCTGACAAAGTCACGCTCATAGTCGGTGTCAACGCCAGCCGGATCGCCGGCATCCACCTCAAACAAGTCGTTGACAAACAGCGTCCCGGTCAGAATTGCATCGATGCGTTCCAGCCACTCATCCGGGCTTGGCAAGGTGTTCCAATCCGCGGGAGGCAAAAACCACAGCGCACACCAGGCATCCATGATCAGCTTGAGACGTGGATAGGCATGAAATGGCTCTTCGAGCTCGGCGGCAATCTGTTCCTGGCTGCCAATTGAGAGCGGATCGGCGGTCTCGTTGTACGGCCAGAAGGTGCGCGGCGTAGAGCACTTTGCGACGGCATTTGCGCGCTCGGTGGACACGACTTTCCAGAGCGCATCGATGCGCAGTGTCATTTCGTGCAGGCGTTTGGCATTGTCCTTGACCCACTTTTGACTGACAAACTCTTTGCGCCAGCTGCGGACTTTGGCGGTCTCGGCCGGGAGGTGGTCTTTGACGACATCGTTTCGCATATCCACCATGCCATCAAATGGCAGGAGGAAGTGATAGACGGCGCCGGCGGGCACGGTTTCCCAGGTTGGGCCCATGGGAAGCAGGGTTGGCGCGCTGTCGCGGAAGCCACCGCTGGTGATTTCGCTATAGGTGTAAATGGCGCGTTTACAGCCAACGAGCGAGTTGCCATCGGCGAGGCGCAGCCCAAACCACGGCGCGCTGCTCCCCTCGTGCATCGTCCCCAGCCAGAGCGAGACGCGTGCGAGCTCGACGGCGATGGGGTTGAGGTCAACGCCGTAGACATTGTGGCGGGCGAGCCACTCTTTGACGCGCTGGCGTTCGTGGTGAATCTGCTCGGCGGGGATGAGCTGTTTTGTTTCGCGTTGTTTGCGTGCGAGGTAGGCATCCGCGAGCTGCGTGATGGCTTCGTTGAGGAAGGCCCCGGAGCCCATCGCGGGTTCGAGGACTTTGAGCGTCAGGATTTCATCTGCGGTGGTGGTCGTAACAATGCGTTCATTGAGTGTGCGGAGCACGACTTCGCGTGTGAGGACTTCGGGGGTGTAAAAGCTTGCGCTGCGTTCGCGGTCGCGTCCGGCGAGATGGAGGACGTAGGCGCCTTTTTCGTGGACGAGGCGTTTTGATTTCCCAGGCTGGTCGGGGTCATCCACCATCACGAACTCGGCGGTTTCGTAGCGGTGGGTTTCGCTTTCCCCGATGTAAAAGATGGGGTCATCCGACTTGTCCGCGCGTCGGATGCCATAGAGGCGCTCGGCGGCGAAGAAGCCGGTGTACGAGAGGATGCCTTCGTAGACGGAGCCGAGTTGGTTAATGCCGAGCTGTGCGTAGGAGACGCGTCCGCGGGAGTGGTTTTTCCGTGTGCGGGAGAGGCTGAGCAGCTGCAGGATTTTCTGGAGCGCGGCGTTGCGGAAGCGGGCTTTGGCGAGGAGTGGCGTCACGCGGGATGCATCGAAGAGCGGTGCATTCAGGCCATGAATAGCGAACGCGCCGGCGCCATCGGAGAGGTCGAGACCGCTCGATTTCCGCGTTCCGTTTTGCACGAGGTCGAAGAGTTTGTTCAGCGAGTCGTGGATAAAGGTTCCATTTTGCGCTTCGGGGGTGGTGAGGGTGACGAGCTCAAGATCGCGGAGCGCTTCGAGGCTGTAGCCAAGGCGGTAGCAGTCCTGTCGCATCGGGACGATGTCCAGCTCTCCCCCACGCGCTTCGACGTAAAAGAGGAAGAGCAGCTTATAGAGCCAGCGGAGACATTCTTCTTTGAGGTCATTTGGCAGCGTTGCGAGAATATCGGAGGTGAAAACCGCGGAGCGATCGACATTGCGGCGCCACCAGAGGTATTCGTTTGCGAGGATTTCGATGGCTTCGCGGAGGGAGTCCTTGAGGTCATCGGAGACGGAGTAAGCGTGGCGGTGCGAGCGGTCATCGATGCCATCGTGGATGCTGGTTCCGCTGTACGGAGCGAGACATTCGCGGGCAAGCATCGCGGCGGGTTCGCGCAGCGGGGCATTTGCGACTTGTGCGCCGTAGGCGGTGTCGAGGTCAATGTGCAGCCACTGTCCAAGAAAGTATTTGCGCTGGTCGATGAGCAGGATGTGGTCACCGCCGAGGAGGAGAATCCAGCGTGGGGCTTCCTGATTGCGGTAGATGGCGGAGACGAGGGTGCCGAGGGTGTCGCAGTGGGCTTGTGTGCCAGTGAGGAATGCGGCGGCGGCGCTGCGTTCGAGGAGCGGGGTTGGGTCTGCGGATGTGGGTTGCCAGCCGGCATCGAGGACGACGATGCGCGGGGTGCCATTTTGTTCAACGGAGGTGGCGATGGCGACTTCCGTTTGGTCATCCAGGGTGAGCTGTTCAGCGGTGGTTTCGAAGCCGAGTGCATTTAGGATGGCGCGGTGCCACGTGGTGGAGATGCCGGTTTGTGTGGCGGTGTCGGATGCTTCGTGGAGCTTTGATTTGGCGGCGAAGTAGGTGCGGCGCAGGCCTTCGAGTTGTTTTGCGGGGCTGACGGGGTCGGCATCCCAGCGTTCGAAG
>CAIYBQ010000483.1 GCA_903924445.1 uncultured Armatimonadota bacterium
CCGCCTCGCCAGTCCAACATTGGATGCGTTGTTGATGTATCGCAACGGTGGACGCACAGGTGAAATCAGCCTCGGCGGCGCTCCGTACAAAGCTACGCTGATTGAGAACGATACGGACGGCGTGTATTCCAAGTCGCTCGATGATAAAGACCAGCCACTGCCAGGCAATGTAAAGTCTGGTCGACCTGTGTGGTTGATTCTCGAAGCTGATGGCAAGAAGCAGCAAGTCGACATCCGGATGCCATTTGAAGTTGCGGGTAAGGCATACGTTGCGAATGCATCGAATGATGGTTCCACGCTAACCGTCCAACCAACGACGCGTGTTGCTAAGAAGGCTCCCGCCGCCCCTCAGCGCCCGCCGATTATCGGAAACGGCAAAGATGCGACTGACTTTGTAGTTACCACGCCAGAAGGCGCCGAAGTAAAGCTGGCTGATTACAAAGGTAAAGTCGTAATTCTTGACTTCTGGGCAACGTGGTGTGGTCCATGTATGCGGTCTATGCCGCATCTTGAACAGGTTTGGAAGAAGGTCCAATCCAAGAATGTCGTGGTCCTGGCTGTCTGCGTGTGGGATGACAAGTCCGCATATGATAAGTGGGTCCCTGAAAACAAGAGCAAGTTCACATTCCCACTCCTCTTTGACGCAGCAGCCAAAGACAACTCAAAGTCGATTGCATCGGCTAAATATGGCGTCTCCGGAATTCCGAGCACATTTGTGATCGGCGCCGATGGCAAAGTTGTCGAGGGCATCGTTGGCTTTAGTGGCGACAGTGACAAGCGTGTTGAAGAAGCACTCAAGAAAGCTGGAATCAGCGTCGACTAAAATCTCGCTGGCTGGCACTTTACGGAATCAGCCAGTTCTGTAAAGTGCCCGTTTTGTATAAGGACAACACAATGTTGACATTACCCGTAGCTGCGATTGTAACAATGATGGTTTCGAACACGGTTCCAAGTGTGATGCCGCAGGCCTTACCTGGATTTCTAACCGAGGCAAAGGCGAGCGCGCCTAAGTCCGTGAAGAAGGGTAAAGAGTTTTCCGTTGCGTTGTCCTTTACTGTAAAACCCGGCTACCACGTCTATGCGCCAAAGCCAGGCGATGAAAACGCAATACCGACATCGGTTGAACTCGAAGATGGTAGCGCATACAAAATTGCATCCATCAAGTGGCCGGATGCGCACAAGGACCCGATGGGAGTCATGATCATGAGTGGCAAGGTGGATGTCACGTTGCAAATGGTTGCTCCTGCTGCAAAGAGTGCAAAGTCCATCCTGAAGATAAAGCTCAGGTCGCAAGGCTGCGATGACTCATCCTGTTTGCCTCCAGCCACAGTGTCTTTGTTGTCTGTGATTGAAGTCAAGTAGCTATGAAATTGCGCGTGCTGTTCCGTCTCTTTGCCATGTTTGCTCTTGCTGTAACTGCGCCGTTGGCGTTTGGACAAGGCAATCCAGTGCATTTGACATTGGAACGGGATGGCGGCGCTTTGCATCCAGGGGAGGCAACAAAGATCCGCGTGAAAGCGGTCATAGATGCTCCTTACCATATCTACTCAACGGTTCAGCTTCCAGATCCCGCGCCGCTTGCTACGACGATAACGGCAGATGATGCATCTGAGATAGGCCTGCTTTCAATCTCCGGTAAACCGGGTGAATCTGCTCCGAAATCGAAGTTTGATAAAGGCTTCAACAAGGATGTTGGCATCCATGAAGGTTCTGGCACGTTTGAGGCTGCACTCGCAGTAGCACCTACGGCAGGTGTAGGCACACTTTCAGGAACAATTAGTGTGCGTAGTCAGGCATGTGATGATCGTGGATGCCTTCCTCCAAAAACGATACGTTTACCAATTACGGTTCCGATTGAAGCTGGCGAGGTTAGGGCAGGATCATCGCCTGATGATGTCCAAAAGCAGCTCGCGACCGCATCCGCCATAGGCGTAGGGCAAAGCGGAAATCAACAAGATTGGCTGCCATTCTTAGCCACTGCATTTGTTGCTGGACTTGTCACGTTGTTGACACCCTGTGTATTCCCACTGATTCCCGTGACGTTGGCGTTCTTCACAAAGCTTGCCACACAGGATGCAAAAGCATCCGGTCCGGCTCCAAGTATCCTGAAGTACTCTCTCCTTTATGCTTTGGGGATTGTTACGTGCTTCACAGGCCTTGGTGTAGTGCTTTCAGTGTTATCTGGCGGTACTGCAGCGCGCGACTTTGCCATCAATCCTTGGGTCAACTTAGTCTTCACCGGTCTGTTTATTGTCTTTGGTCTTGCTCTCCTTGAAGTCACCGAAATCCGTCTCCCTTCAAAGATCCAGCAGCTGAGCGCATCGAGAAATGGCTCGACACTTGGCATCCTCGGCATGGGCCTGACCTTTGTTGTATCTGCATTCACCTGTACAGCACCGATTGTCGGGAGCCTGTTAGTCCTTGCTGCAAATGCAACCGGAGCCGCAGCGTTTGTAAAGCCAATCATCGGGATGTTAGTTTTTAGCACAGCATTGGCGCTTCCATTTGTGTTGCTGTCTTTGTTCCCTGGACTGTTGGCACGGTTGCCAAAGAGTGGGGCGTGGCTCACAACCCTCAAAGGTGCGATGGGCTTTCTCGAGCTGGCCGCCGCACTCAAGTTTCTCTCTACAGCAGACATCTACTGGAACTGGCAGCTGCTGACAAGGCCGGCATACCTCGCGATTACGAGTCTTGTTCTCATCGCTGGTGGCCTTTGGCTGCTTGGTATTCTCAA
>CAIYBQ010000484.1 GCA_903924445.1 uncultured Armatimonadota bacterium
CCAGCATCAGCCGCTGCTGCTGCATCACCGGGATTTGTTATTCCGCACATTTTGATTCTGACCATCTGCTGATGTATTCCTATTGAGTTGGGACTGGATGGACGCCAAATGCGTACAGTAACCAGATTACGAGTGGAACGGTAACCGCTGCTGTTGCTGTCGTCCAAAACACAACATCTGTCGTTCTTTCTACATCGGCTTTCTGGTCTATCGCCAGTAGCACAGCATTTACGGCTGATGGGCTTGCGGCGGCCAATACCATCTGTCCGGCAGGCCACGGCCAAAAACCGAATACCCAACAAACTACGAAGGCAAGAAGCGGCATCACGATTAGCTTTGCGATGACTGCGACAGAAACAAACTTCAGACTTGGCCAGCGTGCCTGCTTAGCGAGCTGCATCCCCAGGGTTATCAACGCAACTGGAATCACTGCATCGGCACACCATGTGATTGGTGACCAGATTGGCTCTGGAATCTGAACATGTGCGCCCTTTAGGAGCAGTGCCAAGGCAAAGGCATAGGGCATCGGGAGGCTGAAGTATTGCTTTATCCATGAAAGCCCCGGCGTTGACCGTGCTGACATCAGTGCATAGCCAATGCCCCAGAGGCTGAAATTTGACATGAAAACCACGACGGCTTCCACAGCAGCACCATCTTGGCCAAAAGTCCGCTCTGCAACGGGAATACCAAAGTTACCAGCATTAAAGACGCAGGTTGTGATCAATAGGACATAGGTGGTGGATCGGGATAGCTTGGCGAATCTGGCTATTGCCAATACCACCAATGCCATTGCAATCTTTATGACTGCTATGCCCAGAGCAACCCGCCACATACTCGTCCAAGTCAGGTTACTTTCGGAGAGGCGAACAAGGAGAAATGCGGGCACAAGGATGCGGATTTGCAAGGTTGCCAGTGGCTTGATATCGATTGGCGTACGCCACTGAACGAATGCACCGCAAACGACTAACAAGAAAATGGGGCCAAGGACTACATAGAGAATTTCGAGTGGACTCAATGGTTGTCGTTTTCATTCTCTAATGCATAAGACAGCTGTGCAATTGCCGCAAGCGCCGCGGTCTCCGTACGAAGAATACGCGGTCCAAGGCTTATCGCGGAGCCTGCATTGCTCCTACAGGCAGTGACCTCTGCGGGAGATAGACCACCCTCTGGGCCGACAATGAGCGCAAGTCCTCGGCTGGATGAAATTATAGATTTCACGACGGATCTAAGCGGTGTATCAGCTTCTTCATGCAAGACAAGCAGCGGCAACTGCACGGTTTGTATCACTGCCTTTAGGTTTGAATGCCACGAAATGGGAGGGAGGACGGCTCGTCCGCTTTGTTCAGCTGAAGACCTGATGATGCTGTTCCAACGTTCGAGGCGTTTGTTGACCTTATCTGGCGTCTCAAGTTTTGCAACACTTCGGTCTCCGGCAAACACAAGAAAGGCTGCCGCACCAAGCTCAGTCCCATGCTGAAGAACCTGTTCAAGGCGTTCGGGAGATTTTGGTAGTGCCTGACAGACGACAATGTCGATGGGGAGCTCGGTCTGAATATCAACCAGTTCCGTAATTCGGGCAAGGCCTGTACCATGTGTCCAGTCATCTATGATGGCAAGAGCACTTGAACCCATACCGTTATTCAGCACAAAGGTCTCACCATTGCGCAGTCGACGTACACGAAAAGCGTGGTGACATACATCTGCTGGAATACTCACCACTTCTGCATTCAGTTGGATACCCGGCACAAGAAAGCGCATCATCGTCTGTGACACCGTTTGGAGAGCTTTGCGACAAGTGCCTCCGTTACTATTTGTTGGTTTCCATTACGTTGGACAGCGTGTGCTGCCTGCATCGACAACGCAACACAGTCCATCAAGGCATCTACAGAGTTCGTTGTAGAGCTAAGCTGCTTACCGAATGCATCTGCGACAGCTTGAATCCCTTTCGTAACTGATTGGCGCGAACTCGCATCGGGCGATGACTTCGGAACAATGCCTCTCAATGACTCGGCATAGGTATAAATCTGATTTCGACTACCTTGCAAAAAGTCAGAAACCCATGCGGCTGCGCGATCTCGAATTATGGACACCTCAGTGTCATCCTTCGCACGTATGGCCCGGCCAGGACATCCAGCTGAACTCTTTGCCAATTCTTCAGCAAGTGATGGCTCGACGTTGTGGTCTGTTTGTAACATCGTGGCTATAAGTTGTGTCGGCAACGGTGGTACAGGAACAGAAAAACACCGACTCGCAATCGTTGGAAGAACGGCTGATTGGCTGGTGGTACATAGGAAAAACTGGACGTAGGGCGGTGGTTCTTCAAGAACTTTGAGGATGGAGTTTGCTGACTCGTCATTAAACGTGTGGGCAGCAGTGATAATCACGACCCGCCAGTTACCGAGAACCGGACGGTACGAAAGTGAATCCAGTGCACCCGGAGCATGACCACTTCTAGTCCAGAGCTGCCAGATCTTCGTTAGTTCGCCATCGGGCTCAATGATTGCTACTTCAGGATGTTCATTTGACTGGATACGAAGACAGGAAATACACCGGCCACAGGCAGCGCCATCAGTCCGATCCTTACACAGCAGATACATGGAAAGATGCAGGGCGAGCGTCGTTTTGCCGACCCCAGATGGTCCTGTAATGAGTACCGATTGCGGAAGTTCTTGTCGGTCGATGAACCGGTTGAGCATCGAGACTGTTCTATTGTTACCGTAAAATGTCATTCAAACCGAACTCCAACCCTGCTCAAAAGGTCTCAAAGCGTTCAATTGGCATCACAAATGCGACCGCACCACCCACCTCAACTTCAACGGGTGAAGGGAGGATTGTCCCTGCCGGACCAGCATCTGGTGGCAATACACTCACATATTGCTTACGTTTCCGTGTGCAATCTCTAAGGAGTCCAAAAACACGGTTCACATCTGGGTCGGCACATCCGATGAGGAGTGTTACATTTCCTTCTTTAAGGAATCCACCGGATGATCCGAGGCGCGTGAATTGGAAGCCTTCGCGAAGAAGGGCATCCGCGATTTTTGTTCGGTCTCTATCGTGAACGACTGCGATTACGAGTTTCATAATCACCTCTTCCAGCTGTCTGCGGCCGGCGCGCACCTGTTCCATTGTTATCGCGGGCAACATCTCCACCACGCGCACTTGTGTTGTTTCCACTCAGCTTTGTTGCCGTGTCTTGTAGGATTGAACCAACTTCAGTGCGGTCGAGGAAACGCCATTCCCCGGAGCGCAGGTCTCCAAGTAAAATTGGACCAACTTTAACACGAACAAGGCGTTCCACTGGATGTCCAACCGTGTCCATCATTCGGCGAATTTGGCGATTACGTCCTTCATGAAGAACCATTTCTATAACGGTTGGGCGGCGGCGAATAACGGTAACTTCTGCAGGAGCGGTGGGACGCGTATCGTCATCAAGCGTTAGGCCGTTGGCCAGTCTACGGAGCGTCGTTGGTTCCGGACCGCCAAAGACTGTCACATGGTAGGTTTTCCCAAGGCTTTGGCTCGGATGCGTAACCTTGTGGACGAAGTCACCATCGTTCGAAAGGAGGATCAGTCCTTCGCTTTCCATGTCCAAGCGGCCACATGGGACTAGTCGGGCATTGGGGATATCGACAAGGTCTATGACCGTGGTTTCTGCATAACGATCATAAACGGTTGAGATCACACCGGCTGGCTTGTTAAGCGCTATGTAGTACAGCTTTGGCTTGCGCGAGATCTGTTTGTTATCAACGAGAATAACATCGTCATCCGAGACGGTAGACCCAAGCTGGGTAACAAGCTTCCCGTTCACTTTCACACGGCCAGATGTAATTAGGACTTCAGCATTCCGCCGCGAACTAACGCCTGCTGCTGCCAATGCTTTTTGGAGACGTTCTCCGCGTGATTCTTCTTCCACGTTGCCATGCTACCAGCACGAGGCAGATACTGCCCCCGAACCAGCCCATCGGGCCTAAAACGTTACCGGTCGCTCTCGTTTCGGAATCACTGATGAGGTCACACTGGCCGATGACGATTCCACCCTCAACGACTTGAAGGTTAGCGATCACATCACCTTTTTTGAGTTCAGTCAGTCCATCCAGCACGGTAATACGTTGCTCAAAGGACTTCTGGGTTGCAAATTTGTCAACGGATCGCTGAATTTTCTCTGATGTGTGTGAAGAGACTTTACGGCCATCGGGCAATGTGACCATTACTTGCGTACCACTTTGTACACACACCTGTCGTTCAAAGCGCCTGAACGCCCATGACAAAATGGGGATGGTTTCCTTGCAAGCAGACTCTGGCGCTCCCATTACCACCGATATCAACCGCCGCCCATCCCGTGTGGCTGATGCAACAAAACAGTTACCCGCAGGTCTTGTATAGCCAGTCTTAATACCATCAGCGCCCATAAAACGATCGTAGTACAGCGACTTTGCACGAGATGTAACCTTTATCGCCGGTCTCGCTGATGAATGAATAATCGCACTTGGCTTTTCCACCATCTTGGCAAATCGGGGATTTTTGAGGGCATCTATTGCGATGCGACCAAGATCAATGGCGGTTGTGTAGTGATCGGGATGATGCAGGCCATGTGGATTGACAAAATGTGATTGTGTCGCACCAGCCTTTACCGCACGTTCATTCATCCTGGTTGCAAATTTGGATGTGGAGCCATCCACGTGTTCTGCGATTACCACGCCGGCATCATTTGCACTTTTCAGGAGAAATCCACGCAACAAGTCTTCTGCAACAAATGACTCGTTGAACTTGATATTCAGGCTGCTCTCACCAACCGACGCAATCTGCTTGTTCGTACAGCGGACGATTGCTTCTGCCGGTGTAGCTTCAGCAAACAGAAGCCCGGTCAGGATCTTCGTCGTGCTAGCTGGATAGCATCGCTTGCTTCCGTTCATTTGCCAGAGGAGCTGACCGGTAGCTGCATCAAAGACTGCCACACTCTTGCTGACTGTTCGAGGATACTGTTTGAGGTCCTGCGGGTTGTAACTTGCTACCACTGGCCGGCGACGGCTCTGCCGCTGCTTTGCCAACGCCTCTGGTGACATCGCGGCCATGAGGATGGTGGCTGTTAGGAACGTCAGGAACGGTGATCTCATAAATCTAATCCACCTGCTTTTACAACTGCTGTTTCGGTTGCAGCAGCAGCCTCGGCATCCGGGTCATCTGGTAGCTGGGGAAGGGCATCAATCGATGCTAACCCAAAGTATTGGAGAAATGTGTCAGTCGTACCGTACAAGATCGGTCGCCCGGGTGTCTGCCGTCGGCCAACATCGGCTACAAGCTCTCGCTCAACCAGGGTCTTTAGGACGCCATCTGAGGATACGCCGCGAATCGCTTCAATATCGGCGCCTGTACAGGGTTGTCGATAGGCGATGATTGTGACGACTTCGAGTGCTGCCTTCGACAGCCGATTAGCATTTGGTGCGAGCAGCTTTCCAACAATGTGGGCATATTCAGGTTTCGTGGTCAGCTGCCAGCCGTTCGCTACTTCAATACACTGCACACCGCCATCCGACGACGCGTAGCGTTGCTGAAGCTCACTTAATGCAGACATGACTGCACCTTCATCCCACTCGGTCGCTTTCACAAGGTCCTTTACTGTCAAAGGATCTCCAGAGACAAAGAGGAGAGATTCGACCATGCCAAGGAGACTACGCATCTGCTCCCTCATCTGTTTCGATTGTCCAATCAATTCTTAGTGGCTCCGGAATAAAAAACGCGCGTATACGCGCGCAGAAATCATCTTGTGCTACAGCAATCGATCCAGAGCGTAGCAGCTCGAGGAGGCTAAGAAATACCATGATGACTCCAAGGAGTCCGTTTCCAGCCTCTGTAATCATTTCCAGTAAGTCGACGCCCTTTTCGCCCGCTTCGGTGATGCGCGTAAGGAGAATGCGCATCGTAAGCCTTACTGTAAGGCGATGTCTACGGACGCTGGTCACTTGGCGTTCACCAGCACCCATGGCATCGAGAATACGTTGCATCGCAGCCACGAGCTGATCAGCACTGAGCTCACCAAACTGAGGCGGAATACGGAACTCTGGAGCAAGAGGAGACTGCGCTCTCACAAACACATTGCGACGCTCACCTTCGACAGTCTGCATCCATTCAGACA
>CAIYBQ010000485.1 GCA_903924445.1 uncultured Armatimonadota bacterium
GGTAGTACAGCGTCATCTCATCATCGGCGATGTTCTCGAGCGTAAACCGAGCCTTCTTCCGAAATGGCATCTCCCAGTAACAGTTGAACGCCGAGCCAGGATTCACACACACCGCCAGCGAGTTCAAATGCGCATACTGCCCCCAGCCCATCCCGAAGAAGTCACCCACCGGACACTCAATACTTGGAGATGTCTCATCATCCCAATACACACGTAAAATGCTATAACGCCACGTCCCCGTCGGCGTCATCCAGATCTGCTGCACCGCACCCGGGCCATCGATCTCCGCCAGCGTAAATGTCGTCCCCGCTGGAATCCGCACATATGGGCTTATCTTCCAGCCCTTGCCGAGGTCACGCGCACACGCCGCCGCAGGGCCATCTATAGATTGGGCGCCGCCACCCTTCGCACCCGTGAAGTTCTCCGGGCTGATCGAGCGCGTCTTCGCTAGCGACAAGCGGGACAGATTCCCGATGTTCATTCCAAGTCCGTTATGCATACGCATCAGTTCTGTTGATGGACGGAAGCTTCCTTCCTTCACCTCACGACAATCCACATCTGACAAATGTGAAATGCAACATTCACCCCAAGTACTGCATAATGACCGTTGGCTTATACAAAGTACAATCATCGCCCGCGGACGTCGCGCGGCCCATCCCCAAATCCTATGCAACCAACCATTGACCTCGAAGAAGTCGCCGACCTCCTCCTCACCGAAAACCTTGCCTTTGGCGAGGAAATCGTGCGCGTGGATGCATCCGGTGTCTCCGTTGGACCACGCGGCGGCACAGCGCGCCTTCACATCCCGCTCACCAACATCAAATCCGCACGCACCGAAGCCCTCGTCGGCGGCGCAAAGCTCGAGGTCCGCACAAAAGACCAAGGCACCATCGCCGTCGCAGCCTTTACAGCCCAAGCCGCACCCCGCTTCTCCGAGCTCGCACGCGGCATCGAACAGCTCGCAAAAGGCGAACCGCTCAACATCAAGCTCGCCTTCGAATTAATTCGCTGCACCACCTGCGGCAGACGCCTCCCAGAAAAAGATGGACGTTGCCCCGCCTGCGTAAAACGCGGCCAAGTCGTCCGCCGCATCCTCGGCTACCTCGGACCCTACAAAACATCGACAACCCTCGTCATCGGTAGCTCAATCCTGATGACCAGTATCGAGACCTTCGCACGCCCCTTCCTGACGCGGACGCTCACCGATGATGTCCTCGCGAAAGTCGGCTCCCCACGCGCTGTCCCGGATCTGATTGCCTGCGTTGGTGCGCTCTTTGTCGCGATGATTATCGCCACCGGACTCCAATGGTTTAAGAACTACAACTCGAGCTACCTCAGCGCAAATGTTGCCAAAGACCTCCGCGGTGACATTTACAAAGCGCTCGAACACCTGCAAATGTCGTTCTTCGACAAAAAGCAGGTTGGCAGCATCGTCAGCCGCGTCACCCAAGACACCGACCGCGTCTGGGGCTTCCTCATCGATGGCGTCCCGTACCTGATGACCGGCAGCTTCACCATCGTCGGAGCCCTCATCGCAGGCATCCTCCTCTCGTGGAAGCTCTCCCTCGCCATCCTCCTGCCCGTGCCCTTCGTCGGCATTATCGGGAGCTTTATCTGGAAACCGATGGCATCCAAGTACCACAAAGTCGGGCAAAAATGGGGTCGCCTCCACACCCAGCTCAATGAGTCCCTCAGCGGTATCCGCGTCGTAAAAGCCTTCGTCCGCGAGGATGGCGAATGGAATAAGTTCAGCCAGCGTAACGGCGAGCTCGCGATGTCTGGGATGGTTGCGGACCGCTGGTGGTACCGCTCCGAAGCCGTCGTCAACCTCTTTATCGGCACAGCGCCCCTCATCAACTGGGGCTACGGCGGCTACCTCGTCATCACCGGTGAGATCGGCTTCGGCACACTCATGGCGATGCAAATCCTCCTCTGGCAGGTTTACGGCCCGCTGCAGTGGTTTGGCCAGGTCAATCAGTGGTTCTCACGCGCGATGGCGGGTGCGGAACGCGTCTTCGAAGTCGTCGATGCCCAGCCAGAGACCTACGATCAGCCGGATGCGGTCAAGCTGCCGGTGCTGAAGGGGGATGTCAAATTCACGGATGTCCGCTTTGGCTACGA
>CAIYBQ010000486.1 GCA_903924445.1 uncultured Armatimonadota bacterium
CCACCACAGTGGATATCAAATGTCTCCCCGAGGTACTTCATCGCCATCGCCGAACACTCAATATGCCAGCCAGGATAGCCGGTGCCCCACGGTGATTCCCACTTCATGATGTGATTTGGCTTATTGGTAAACCACAGAATAAAGTCTTGCGGGGTGCGCTTACCGGGATCGACGAACAAGTCTTCACGGGCGCCGTGCTTCTGCTCATCAAACTTGAGACGCGCGAGCTTGCCGTACTGGTCATCCTTGGATGTGTCAAAGTACAGGCCTTCCTCCGTCAAGTAGGTGTACCCGCGGCGCTCGAGCTCAAGATTCAGAGCAATCATTTCTTCAACATGCTCGGTCGCGCGCGGTAGAACATCCGGGCGATTTATACCAAGCGCAAACATGTCAACAAGAAACGCATCCTCATAAAACCGGGCGAGCTCCCAAGGCGTCTTTTGCTCCCGCTGGGCCGCGATGGCCATTTTGTCTTCGCCGGCATCGCCATCCGATGTCATATGCCCGACATCCGTGACGTTCATCACCCATGTCACATCGTTGCCGAGGAAACGCAGCG
The DNA here is from genome assembly GCA_903924445.1 of uncultured Armatimonadota bacterium. Classification (GTDB taxonomy): domain Bacteria; phylum Armatimonadota; class Armatimonadia; order Armatimonadales; family Armatimonadaceae; genus CAIRTT01. The sequence continues at coordinate 560 of CAIYBQ010000486.1, forward strand.
TGCGCGTCAGGAGGTCTTCAAAGAGGAAGGTGCGCAGGTTACCGATGTGCGCATAGTTGTAAACCGTCGGTCCGCAGGTGTACAACCCTACCTTACCGGGGACGATGGGCTCAAACGGTTGCTTGGCCCGGTGCAGTGTGTTGTACAAGTGAAACGATACGGACATAGTGCCTCTATTCTATCGCCGGGCTCCCCCGTCGGCGCAGCGCTAACCCCGCCCGACAAACGGCATCTTCGTCGCCATCACCGACATAAACAACACATTCGCCTCAAGCGGCAAGCCCGCCATGTACAGGACAGCATCCGCCACCGTCTCCCCGGCAAGCAATGGTTCGACCAGCGTGCTGCCATCCGGTTGCGGCACACCCTTGTGCATATTCACCGTCATGTCCGACTCGGCATTGCCGATGTCAATCTGCCCAACCGCGATGTTAAACGCGCGGCCATCCAGGGATGCTGCCTTGGTCATCCCCGTTACAGCGTGCTTGGATGCCGTGTACGCAATCGCATCCGGCCGTGGCGTGTGTGCCGCAAGCGAGCCATTGTTGATGATTCGGCCACCCATCGGAGACTGCACCTTGAACACCCGAAAGGCCTCCCGGATACCGAGAAATGTCCCTGTAACATTCGCCGAAATGACTGCATTCCAGTCATCTACGGTAAGGACATCCGGCGCCCCGCCCCGCACAGTCCCGGCGTTGTTAAACACGACATCGATGCGCCCAAACCGCTCGACAGCTGCATCAAAAAGAGCCGTCATTTGCTCGGCAACGGTGACATCTACGGAGGTAACAAATGCCATTTCCGCAGCGCAACCGGAAAGCATAACCGTTTCGACAAGCGGATCACGCCGCCTGCCCGCGAGCACAACCCGCCAGCCCAACCGTAAAAACTTCTGAGCCGTCGCCCGGCCAACACCACTGCCGGCGCCAGTAATCAAAATGACTTTGGATTCCATGACCGGCATCCTACACGAATCCACTGTTTTCGATGTCGTTCATCATCATGCAATCCCGCTGACGCACCATACAATGCACCTATGGCAAAGCATGCATTGGTACACACGGATGGCGCAAGTAAAGGCAACCCAGGACGCGCAGGTATTGGGGTCGCGGTATATATCGACAACGAGCTCGTCCCAGCGGTGAAGTTTGCTGAACGCCTCCCAGACTGCACCAATAATGTCGCAGAATACACCGCCCTGCTCCGCGGCCTCGATATCGCCGCCGGGCTTGGCGTGGAAACCGTTGAAGTGCGCACTGACTCGGAGCTGATGGCAAAGCAGATCGCTGGTTCCTACTCCGTCAAAGCCCCCGATCTCATCCCCCTCTACAACGCCGCCCGCCAGAAGCTGCGCGGCTTCCGCTCTGGGAAAGTCACCCATGTTCGCCGCGGGTTTAATGCCGTCGCGGATGAGCTTGCAAATGTTGGCGTTTCGCTGGGCCCCGGGCAGAGCAAGCGCATCGATGCCGATGGCCCGAACACAGAGCCGCCCGCGCATCCAGTGCACATTACGACGACGGAGCCAGCACCCGCCGCCACGCCACCCGCCGTAACGGAACCCAGCCCCGTCGTCGCGACCGCAAAACCAGCTCCCATTGCGCCAGCGACTGTGAACAGCGAAACCACCTTCACGTGGCTTGGTCACGGAACTCTACACATCACGACTCCCGGTGGAGTCAACATCCTCTTCGATGCCTTTACAGAGTCCAATCCCGCCTGCCCCCAGACTTGGCACACCCCGCCGATTGATTACTTGTGCATCACCCATGGCCACAATGACCACATGCAGGATACAAAAATGCTGCAGGAACACTCCAGCTGCACCATTATTGCAATCGCTGAAATCACCGATTACTACGGCAACCTCGGCGTTTCGTGGGACAAGCTTGAAGCGATGAACCGCGGGGGGACCATTAAGATTGCCGGCGGCGCGCTGTCGGTCACGATGGTCACCGCTGTCCACTCATCCACATTTGAGACGCCTGCCGGAACGCTCCCGATGGGTGAAGCCGCAGGATTTATTCTCCGTGGCGCAGACATCCCGACCATTTACTTCGCCGGAGACACAAATGTCTTTGGCGACATGAAAATCATTAATGACCTCTACGAGCCGGAAATAGCATTCTTGCCGATTGGCGACCGCTTCACGATGGGCCCGCGCGAAGCCGCCTACGCTCTTGGGTTTCTGCCATCCGTGACGACGGTTATCCCGATGCACTATGCAACATTCAGTGCCCTCACCGGGACACCGGGCGCCTTCCGCCAGGAGTGCACGGATCAGGAACGGGATGTCCGCATCATCGTCCCAAGCGCAGGCGAGCCCTTCACGGTTTAACCGATGCCATTCGCCGTTATCACCGCCGCCGAGGCCAAAGCCATCGAACAGGCAGCCTGCACACAAATGGACCTGCCGTTACTGTCTTTGATGCAGTCCGCCGGGGAGGCTGCCGCGCGCCTGGTGCAGCAAATTTTCCCAAATGGACGGGTTGTGGTGCTCTGCGGCCCGGGCGGTAACGGCGGGGATGGCTATGTCGCGGCACGCTTTCTCCTCGCCGAAGGCCGGAGTGTTCACGTCATCTCCAGCCGGCCACTGGTAACGCTTTCCGGTGATGCCGCCAAAATGGCACACGCGTGGACAGCCTGCGGTGGCGTCACGGACATTTTTGGAGATGAAGCGCTTGGGCATTTGGATGCATCCGATGTCATCATCGATGCCCTCCTCGGCATCGGAACGACATCCGCGCCGGCGGGAAGTATTGCCGCTCTTTGCGCTTTTGCGAATGACAGCCCAGCGAAAGTGGTGTCACTGGATATTGCCACGGGCATCAATTCGGATACGGCAGATGTCTATGCTGGCGCCATTCAAGCGGATGTAACTATCGCGTTTATCGCCCCCAAGCGCGGAAACATTCTCTATCCCGGTGCGGGAAATACGGGCAAGCTTTGCATCGCCCCGCTTGCGCTCCCGGTTATCGATACGTCGTTGCTCTCAGCTGCGCCCATATTACAGAGTCTTGTCGATGTCCGTAGAAGTCTTCCTGTCCGTGTTCAGCACCGCGATGCCAACAAGGGCTCGCACGGCCGCGTTGTGGTTATCGCGGGATCCGATGCTATGCCCGG
>CAIYBQ010000487.1 GCA_903924445.1 uncultured Armatimonadota bacterium
CACTGTAGAGACACCATTTAAGGTCCTCTGAACAGCATCGACAATAATCCCCAAACCCTGTTTCTTCGTCCTTAGGACCTGGCTGTTTGCGCTTATTCGAATCCCTTTGGCTGAATGAGCGAAGGCAAGCATCACAGCAGCCGACCATAAAACAAAAAGACGCCATTCAGGTGTCTGAACAGCGTCTCCGTATTGACCCTAACAAGTAGGGCTCTACTTCTTCAGCTTGTCCTTGTACATTTTCCGGAACTTTGCAACCTTGGGCGCAATGATAAGCGCGCAGTATCCACGGTTGAGCGTAGCCTTTTGCTGGTTGTTTGGATCCTCAAACTTCTTGTAATAGTTTTGATGGTAGTCTTCGGCAGCGTAATAGGCTTTGAATGGCTCAATCGTGGTAACGATTTTGCGCGGCCAAATCTTTGCCTTGTTCACTTCATCAATGACGACTTCGACAATCTTCTTTTGCTCAGCCGATCTGACAAAGACAGAGGAGCGATATTGCGTTCCCACGTCATTGCCTTGACGATTGAGCTGTGTTGGATCGTGAGTTGTCAGAAAGATACGAATTAGATCTGCAAGAGATACTTCCTTCGGATCGAAGGTCACCTGCACTACTTCGGCGTGGCCTGTAGAACCTGAACAGACTTCTTCGTAAGATGGATTCACAACGTGACCGCCGGAGTAACCGGATTCAACCTTGGAGACCCCACGGAGCTCTTCGAATACGGCTTCCACACACCAGAAGCAACCACCACCCAGAGTAATCGTTTCCATCATATTCTCCTACCGGGATTATACTCGTCTGCCGCACCGTTTTGTTCCTCCACGAGGAACCACTCATGTAGAATACCGACATGGATGCTAATGGGGCCTTTCTGGCAACGACACTCCTCGGTGCTAAGGTAATCGATACCAATGGAACACACCATGGTGTTCTTTCCGACCTCGCCGCTTCATGGAGCGGTGGAGATGACCTGCCTATCGTGACACATGGAGTTATCCAGTTCCACGGCAAGACCAAGGTCTTTGCTTGGACAAAGGTCAGTCTAAGTCAGCGGGAAATCAAAATCGTTGGTCCAGTCGATGAAGCTGAGAGCGCGCCCGGACCCATGCTCCTCAAACAACACGTCCTTGATCATCAGCTCGTCGATACGCAGGACATGCGGGTCGTCCGTGTCTCTGATATTCGGCTAGCATACGCACCGGATGGCTCTCTCGTCGTCCTTGGTGTCGACCCCGGACAATACGCAGTCATTCGACGTGTCCTGCCCGGTGCGTGGGCGGATGCCTTGGCGAAACGCTTCGGATGGGATGAATCTCCATTTATTCCTTGGTCGGATGTCGAGTCAACCGGCGGGGATGGCACATCGGTCATTCGGTTGAGAACCACCCGGGATGGCCTTAGACACCTGCACCCTGCCGATATCGCCGACATTCTAGAACAGCTTCACCCACAGGAGCGCAATGCGCTCATCAATAGCCTTCCGGTCGAGACGGCAGCCGATGCAGTTTCAGAGGCAGATGATGATGTCCAACGACAAATCATCGAGCAGCTGGCACCCGAAAAGGCTGCGGACATTCTGGAAGAAATGGAACCTGATGATGCCGCTGACATCGTCCAAGATCTCTCAGGTAGCAAGCGAAAAGAGCTGCTTGATGAAATGGATGAAGATGAAGCTGAGGAGTTGAAGGAGCTTCTGCACTACGATGAGAATAGTGCTGGTGGCCTGATGACGACGAGCTATGTCGCGATGCCCGTTGAATTGACATCACAAGGAGCCATCGATCGAATCCGCGAACTTAGCCCGGATGCTGAGACCATCTATTACATCTATGTCGTGGATGAAGAACATCGCCTCACAGGCGTGATCTCTCTCCGCGATCTGATTGTCTCAGACCCAACTACACCGCTCTGGAACATCATGGTGGATGGCGAGAAACTGGTCACTGTTCATCCGGATGACGAACTGGAACAAGTTGCCACTGTACTCGAGCACTACGACTTACTTGCCGTTCCAGTGGTTGCATCGGATGGGGAACTTCTAGGCATCGTTACCGTGGATGACACGCTTGAAGAGCTACTGCCACCATCCTGGCGGCGTAAACGTGGCATTCGCCGATGATACTGAACATCACGTTTACGCTTACATTGGACACCCAATACACGGCAGATACCGCACAAAATTGGGGCTTGCTTGGCAAGAAAGAAAGCCACCTGGAGTTGATGAATGGCGCTCCTCTGATGGTTGCCACGACGATTGAGCGTGATGCAGATAGCGACTATCGTGGAGCTGCAGTCGCTGGCAAAAAAGGTGAGCGGTTTGTTTACTTCGGCTTGGAAAAGAATGGGCAATGGCTTCGGCGCTGGAAGCTGCGACAACATCAGCTCGATAGTATTTTTGATAGTTCAAGTACAGGCGATGTTATCGTTCACGTTTTTCTAGGCAAGGACGTGACGCCACAAGTAGCCATCTAGGAGTGATGCGTGCGTCCACGCATACTCAACTGACTCATGGATGATGCTCCATCCTGTAGAATAAACATCAGATAAACACTCACGGCTCTCGCCGTAGTGCCAAGGAAGTAGTGGAATGCAAGTAACGCTGGTATATCAAGCTGCGCTCAATGCAGTGGTCGCATCG
>CAIYBQ010000488.1 GCA_903924445.1 uncultured Armatimonadota bacterium
AGTCTGAACAAAGAGTCCACTGTTGGCTGGTCGGTGGCGGTCCGCAAAAGGATGCCCTCGCAGCGCGTGCTGCTCAAAGTGACCTTGTTGGGCGTGTGCATTTCCTCCCCAACCAAGACCACACCGCACTCGCGGAGATCATGAGTGCGTTCGATGTGTTTGCGCTTCCAAGCCGCACCGTTGGTAACTGGAAAGAGCAATTTGGCCGCGTCATCGCAGAAGCCGGCGCTGCAGGCATCGCAGTGATTGGGTCCGATTCAGGCGCAATCCCCGATGTGATCGGAGATGCTGGGATTGTCTTTCCGGAAGGCGATGAAACGGCGATCGCGGATGCAATCCGCACGCTCCTCGAACAACCTGCGCTTCGCGCAGAATACGGTGCCAATGGCCGCCGCCGCGCAGAAGAGCTCTTTTCATGGCAACCTGTTGCCCAACAGTACAGCGATCTGTTGCTTTATCTGTCCGGTCTCAAAGAACGCCCGGACTTTACGCAAAACATCGTCTAGTCGCTAGATCTTCAGATAGCGCTGTAGGCTCATCAGAGACCCAACCACGCCCAAAAGAACGCCCATACCGATAATCGCGCCGCCGACCGGTAGTGGTGGGATCTTTGCGGCATACATCACGATGATGGGAATCGGCTCCGTGAGCTTACGGACATAAAACCCGGCGCTGTAGAGAATGAGGCTGGCTACCATCCCGCCGGCAAGCCCATGAATCATCCCCTCTAAAACTAATGGGAGGCGGATAAAGCCTGCTGTTGCGCCAACAATGCGCATGATGTGGACTTCACGACGACGTGCGTGGACACTTAAGCGGATGGTATTCATCACGACCAAGAGCGCACCACCACCGAGGAGAAAGCCTCCGATGATGCCAAGGTTACGTAGAAAGTCACCAATCCGTACAACGGTGCGCAGCTCATCCTCTGGGACATCCACACTCTCAACCTCGCCGTGCCAGGATTTTGCCTGAAATGCGACATCAGCGGCAGATTTCGGATCATCCAGCTTCACCAAAAGTGTGTGTGGGAACAGATTCGGGATACCGGTTGTGTCAATCGGCATCGCTTTCATTTGGGTCTTGAAGGAGTCTTCACGGCTGATGAAGATGACTTGCTTAACGCCCTTTATGTCGAGGAGTTTCCGCTTGATCGGTCCGAGATCAGATTGTGGGATGTCGGCGCGGCAAAACACACGGACCTCAAAAGCATCCACAGTCTTCTGCGCAAGGTGCCTCACCTGCCAGGCGGCGATGAAGAACGAGCCGCAGAGGCTGAGCGCAACCGCAAGGCTTGAAATGGCGGCGGCGGTCATGATGCCATGACGCATCAGATTGACATAAGCCTCACGAATCAGAAACGGGATGGACCGGATCAAGTTGTTTCCTCCAGGTCATCCACGCCGTACGAACCAACCGCATCATCCCGGATGATACGCCCGCCGGAAAGCGCCACAACACGTTTCTGCAGCCTGTCGACCGCTGATTTGTCGTGGGTTGCGACGACGACGGTCGTTCCACGCGCAGCCGTCTCTGCGAGGAGATCCATGATCTCGGCGCCGGTTTTAGGATCCAGGCTGCCAGTAGGCTCATCGGCGACGAGGAGTGGCGGGTCGTTGATCAATGCCCGCGCGATGGCGACGCGTTGCTGCTCGCCTCCGGAAAGCTCATTTGGGTAGGCATCTGCGCGATGTAACATCCCGACGCGCTCGAGCACCTCTGGCAAACGCTTCCGCGTCTCCCGGCGGCTTTGCCCGATGACATGGCAGGCGAAGGCGACATTTTCCCAAACGGTGCGGCGTGGGAGCAGGCCAAAGTCCTGGAGGATGATTCCCATCCGGCGGCGGACATAAGGCGTGTCGCTGGACTTTGCGGTCGTCAGGTCACGGCCATTGACCCAGACACGGCCGCTAGTCGCACGTGCGTCCATGTACAGCAGCTTAAGAATCGTGGATTTACCCGCGCCAGTTGCTCCGACCAGAAAGACGAAATCACCGTGGGGAATCATCAGGTCGATGTCAGAAAGCGCCTTTACGCCATTTGTATATTGAACACTTACATTGCTGAGCGCAATGATGGGTTCTGAGATGGTGGGGCTGGCTTGAGCGCCGATTCCGGGCGCTGCAAGGATGGATGCGGGATCGGGGGGCGGAGGTGGAACAAGCTCCGGACCGATGTGATCGATGGTGGCGACCTTTGGTACAGCAACGGGTGTCGCAGTTGAATCGTTGACGAGACCAAACCCGGATGATGAAACAGGCTCAAGAACCTCTGGTTCCTCATTTACTAATGCGACGAGGCGAGCGCCAGGCATTGTGCCAGCAGCGGGCTGTGGCTGGCCTGATGGTGGCGATGCAGGCATCGGGTTTGAGGTTGGGGTGGTTTCAGGTTCGGTCATCATGAGGAAGTCAATACAGGAAGCTCCAATGGTTGCCGCGCCAGTTTTGGTGAGGCTACTTCCATTAGTACATCCAAATCATCAACAATATTCCCCGCGATTCCGTCATTCGTCAATGCATTAAGAGAAACGTTAACCACATTCCCGATGAGAGCTTTTGGAGCCGTACAGGTCACCCGTATATAGTTCGTGGTGTAGCCTGACAATGTCCCCGCGGTGCCTTCAGAATTTTCGAGGAGAACTGGCATCGTACGCCCGATGTACTTTGCGGCAAAGCTGCGCGTGGATGCATCCACAACGGCCTGCAGCTCGGCATGACGGCGCTTCTTAGTCGCATCGTCGACATCGTCCACCATGTCTGCGGCCTTCGTCCGTGGCCGCGGCGAGTAGCGGAAGACGTGCGTCTTTTGAAAACCAACGCGCTGCGCAAAAGCCAGGGTGTTTTGGTGAAATTCTTCGGTTTCGCCGGGATAGCCGACGATGAGGTCGGTTGTAATCGCGACA
>CAIYBQ010000489.1 GCA_903924445.1 uncultured Armatimonadota bacterium
ACCGCCCCAGGTCCCGCGAGACTGAAGAACGTTTACGTTTCCAATCCACGAACTAAATCCTACCCACGAAACCTGAGTGGGAATTATAGTTCGGGAATTCGAACGTCTGATGGGACAGGTGGACCAACGTGGCATCAGCCCGAATTGTAGTTGGGAATCCCAACTACAACCCCCGGTGGTCTCCGCGTGGTTGCACCCTTATCGTGCAACCGGTTGCTACAATAGCGTGCAACCGTGGTCGCTCGTGCCAGCCAAATTTCTATCCCACCTGGGTAGGTGGGATAGAAATTTTTCCTATCCCACCTTTTTCGAGGTAGGTGGGATAGAACCATCCCACCTTTTTCGAGGTAGGTGGGATAGAAAACTCACGACAATTTTTTCTACGAATTCAGAATACATATCTACAGTCCGCACAGGTCCGCATATGAGTCAATTTTGCACGACTGCTCGGCGGTGTATGCACTAACAAGGTCGCATCTGGGCCATGATCTGGCATATGCCTCCGCCTCAGAGACTGCAGCAGCTGTCGACGCTGCATCGTCGTCACGTTGATGTCTTCGATTTTTGTTCCAACGGCGAACCATCCTCGGCAAGGCCGCTTGCCATTCTGAGTACGTCAGCCGATGCATTTCAGTGGACCACCACATCTGAGAGCGCAGGCAGTCGTGCCCCATTCGGCTTTGGAACTCTGTCTGCAAGTCGTTCATGAGGCTAATGAGGCGCTCGCAACCGGAGGTGTCAGTAGTGAAGGTCATGGCAATGGCTACCACTCGCAGAATGAGAGGGAACTGCGCAGTGAACATGCTTAGCATGCGTGCCCACAGTTGCTTGAACGGCATAAGCATGAGCGAAGACTTCTTGACAATCAGACGCTTAATGGACGTCCACTCGTCATGAACCTGCTTGCCGCTCACATCAGGGAAGAAGTTCTTGTAGTTCTCGATGATCAGCGACATGTCATTTGCACCGTACACGTCCAGTGCTAAGTAATCCGGCTTTTCCTGCGTTAAATCAACATATGGCCAGTACTTGTGGTTCAACACAGAGAATGCCATCACGACAAGGTCGGAGAGCCCACTCTTGAAACGCTCAAAAAGGGCGCCCGCTAGATGCCGGCACAAATACAGCCGGTCCGCGTTGTGCGCCAAAACATCCGAGTCATCGGCATCACATGTGATGGCAAAGCTGTTCTCGGCCCAACATCCTTGCCGCGATGTCACGAAGTTGTGCACTTGGCTCTCCAGTTTGCCGCATGCTGTGGAGAGCTTCGCAATCTCCTCGATGGCGGAGTTGACTTCGGCGCCGACATCTCCGATGCTCAAGTCGTCGCGCTGGAAGATCAAGCTCACACGCTCCAGCAGGGCATGCATGTCTATGAGGAACGCAAGGAACAAGACAAATCGTCGACTCTGCAACTTGAGCTTCAGATCCCATAAATACTTGCCCTTGCATTTGTCGCACCGAGATGAGTACGTGACGGCACCGCACTTGGTGCATACCTCATGCTGCTCGATGCAGTTGCCAAGAAGATCGAGGAGTTCTACCTTCGAGATCTCGCAGGTCTCGTCTCCCCTAAGAGCTGTCGCCTTGAAGCGCGTCAATGCACTAGCATCATCTGTCGTCACCGTTCCCGACACTCGATACTTGTGCCTCTCGCCATCGCGCTTGAATTGCACGCCAAAGAACATCTCGTTCGCCGTGTGGATCGTGTGTGCGGCGCAGCCGAACTTTTCCTTCGCCCGCGTGTCCAGATCCATCACGATGATATGAAGCATCTTGAACACCTTAGCGAG
>CAIYBQ010000490.1 GCA_903924445.1 uncultured Armatimonadota bacterium
AACGCTGATGTGCTTGGTTTTGGAGCGATGTTGAACGCAAGCCATGCCAGCTGTCGGGGTTTGTTTGAGAACACGTGTCCTGAGATCGACAAAGTCCAGCGGATTCTCGAGGGGACAAAGGGTGTTTTCGGGGCAAAGCTGTCCGGTGGAGGCTGGGGTGGGAGCGTTGTCGCTCTGGTTGACCCCGCAATGCTAGATGCGATAATCGCAAATGTCGTAGGCGAATACGGTGATGGCCTGACGATTCTCTCAACGTATGCAGCAAGTGGTGCACAAGGTGTCAAGGTATGAGCACGACAGCGGTAGGCAATCTTGGCGGTGTCGCATCCCCTGAAACGCTCGCAAGCCACATCGGGGTTTCCGTTCTTGCAATGGGAGGCAACGCCATCGATGCCGCTGTTGCCATCGGATTTGCGCTCGCTGTCACGTTTCCAAGCGCTGGAAATATAGGTGGTGGTGGCTTCCTGCTGTATCGCCATCCAAGTGGACGCAATGTCGCCATCGACTTTCGTGAGACGGCGCCAGCCATGGCGACTTCGGACATGTACCTCAATGCGGACGGCAAGGTGATTTCCGGTGATGGCGGTGCGGTTGATGGCTATCGGGCTTGTGGCGTTCCCGGAAGTGTCGCGGGCTTCGAGCTAGCGTGGATGCGCTACGGTAGTGGCCGAATACCGTGGAGCAAGCTGGTAGATCCGGCAGTGCAGCTGGCATCCAGCGGCTTTTCGATGCCACATTCGCTTCAGAGAAGTCTCGCACTATCAATGGATCGCATTTCGACCGACCGGTCGTTTCAGGCGATGTTTCTGAACAAGTCCATCGTTGGTTGGCAACCGCAGCGTACGGGCACGACGATACGGCAGCCACGCCTTGGTGAAACGCTTGCGCGTATTCGTGACAGGGGAGCGATCGACTTTTATGCTGGAACCACGGCAAGGTTATTAGCCGCTGATATTCAACGCAATGGCGGGATGTTGCTGTCGACCGATCTAGCAGGCTACCAAGCGGTGCTCCGTAAGCCCTTGTCCGGTCGATTCATGGATTACCAAGTCCTGACGATGCCTCCGCCAAGCAGTGGGGGTATTGCTCTGCTTCAAATGCTGGGGATGCTTGAAATGTGCCACCCACTTCCATCTGCGTATTCACCTCAGTACATTCATCTCGTGGCCCAAGCGATGCGCAGGGCGTTTCGCGACCGTTCTGAATACCTTGGAGATGCTGACTTTGTGGATGTTCCGGTTGATGCGCTTGTTAGCCGGCGCCACATTGCGTCACTCAAACAGGGTCTTTCGGTTGCCATGAAGGTCAAAACGGATGATTTGCCTGCAACACGACTAGTAACGGGTGAATCTGAACAAACAACGCACTTCACAGTGATCGACCGTGATGGCGGTGTTGTTTCCACGACCTACACCCTAAATGGTAGCTATGGTGCAGCCGTCATTTCAGAAAACACAGGCATCATTCTCAACAACGAAATGGATGACTTTACAGCCAAAGTTGGTGTTCCAAATCAATTCGGACTCATCCAAAGTGCGAAAAATGCGATCAGCCCCAAAAAGCGGCCTCTATCAAGCATGACACCCACGATTGTCGCCGATGCCTCTGGTCAGATACGTATCGCAACTGGTTCGCCAGGAGGACCAACGATCATCAACTCTGTCCTGCACACCGTCTTACAGGCGGCTTACTTTGGCGTAAGCGTCCATGACGCCGTAGCGGCGCCACGTTTTCACCATCAATGGAAACCAGAAGTCCTTCAGCTCGAAAGGAGCTTGTCTTCAGCACGGGCATCATTGAGTTCAATGGGCTATGAGACTGCTGTGCGCTCACTTGGAGATGTCCACGCGGGGTCGTGGAACAGATCTGAGGGAGTAACGATGTCAAGTGACCCTCGAGGCACCGGTGAAGCCCTTGCCGAGTAGGTGTCCGCGTATCGCGTACTTCGTCAGCTCGCATGGATTTGGCCATGCGGCACGGACGCGAACAATACTAGAGAAACTCGAATCACACGCGGCTGTGACGCTCTTTGCAACCACCCCAAACTGGTTTTGGGGAAACCTTGCGGTAGATCACGTCCATTTTCAAGCGGACATTGGATGCATTCAACAAGGAACTCTGAACATCGATGAAGCTGCGACACTTACTGCTTTTCGTCAGTTCAAGACTGGTATCCAGCATCGTTTCGAACAGCTGCGACTTCTGCATCAGAGTAATCCCTTCGACCTAATCGTAACCGACATTGCTCCTGAGCCACTTGAATTTGCGGTCAAGCTAAATGTTCCATCTGTTCTTGTTGCGAACTTTACGTGGGTTGAAATTTATCAGCAGATGGCATCTCTGGCTGGAGAAATTCCAGATCTCCTCCGGCAATACAAGCTCGCCACGAACACCCTCATTCCAGCGTTCCAAACAGGAATGGATTGGGCAACAAATCCGGTTGCCGTGGACGCTGTTGCCAAACGTGGACAAGATATTCGTCCGTTCCTGAATCCAGAGAATCGCTATAAACGCTTGGTTTACATCGATGCTGGACGTTGGGGGACTGAAATCGGCTGGAACAACGCAGTGCGGTTTAGTGACACTTTATTTATTCGGATTGGTCCGGCTCTAAGTGATCTGCCTCCGAATGTCCTTCAACTCGAGTTTGGAGCTGTAAATCATCCTGATCTGGTATGGTCGGTTGATGTCGTCGTCGCAAAGCCCGGTTACGGAATCGTGACGGAGTGTTTGGCGAACGGTACGCATTGGAGCTGCATCCCGCGCTATGGTTTTGCGGAGGATGATGTCCTCATTCGCTACGCTGAAGAAGT
>CAIYBQ010000491.1 GCA_903924445.1 uncultured Armatimonadota bacterium
ATTCCAAGTTAATTACAATTGATGGCCTTCTTTTCTGGGGCCTTGACATACTCGGATTGTATATCAAATGGTCTTTTGCTCCGGGGTTTTAATCCCAGTACATAACATACCAAATCAATTTATTTTTTTTTGTTTTTTTGAAATAAGTCCCTATGTCAGGGACACCTCCGACCGCTTGGAGGCTTTACTTCTTGCCACCAGTTGCCCGGAGGTTGCCATCGCCGAGGAATGCGCCTTCCAGATCCTCGTCGTCGAACTCAAAGTCATCCTCTTCATCGTACTCCTCTTCCTCATCTTCTTCAACCGGCTGAGGCGCAACAACTGCGGCCTTGGGGGCGGGAGATGGAGCCTTGGGGGCGGGAGATGGGGCCTTGGGGGCAGCGGCCTTGGTAGCTTTGGGAACCGGCTTGGCAGCTTCCTTCTTCGCCGCCATGTTGGCCCGGACCTCTTCCGGAGTCAGACGCTTCTGTTGTCCCAGCTTGGTCGGCTTTGATGCGACTGGAGCGGGAACAGCGGCGACCTCGACAACGGGCACATCGACAACTGCAACGGTGGCTTTCTTCGGCGCTGACCGAGCAAACAAACGAGAACCAGTGGCAGGCTCATCGTCATCCGACGTGTCTTCGTCCGAACCGAACTCGTCACTATCAGCCTCGGAGACGGAGTCATCGGACTCAGATTCGTCATCGGACTCAGATTCGTCATCGGACTCGTCGACACGCTTGACCGATTCCAACCACGCGCGTGTCGATTCGGTGGAACGCATGTTGGTCCAAAAGTCGCAGGGCTGAAGGTCGAGCTTGGGGGCGATGAACTCAATCAAACCGCGAACCCACTCCCAGTCCTCCGTGGCAACAGCGCGCTTGAACGCTTGCTTGTCCTTGCGCATCGCTTCTTTGCCCTTGACATGAGGAATGATGACCATGTAGCACCCGCCAAATGAGGTGGCGCACGGCACATCAACCGATCCAGACACCTTGTTGCGGCGCATCTCCTTCATATCGGCTTTGCACTCGGCCATAGCTCGGATGAAACCTTGCTCGTCGCCATGTTCGCCAAAGTACGGTTCCACGCGAGGCATAATGGATGAAGAGTGAGGAAACGCGTCGATCACCTCAACACATTTAGTCGCCATACCAAGCGTCGGGAATGGGCCAATAGCCAAGAAGCGCACCTGGACATCCTCTTCCTTGCGCACCGCATCCTCAGTCACATCGGCAACGTGAAGACGACGCAGCTCGCCATTGACCTTGCGCTGTTTGACATAGGTAGGCAAGCTCTCGTGCAGGATCTCAATCTTCTTGCCTTTAGGAGTAGGAATAGACATGCGATAGTGGAGCTTCAGCTCCTTGGCAAATTGATCATCGCCTTGAAAGAAAGTCTCCATGACGGTCTGGTGGGCCTCCACGACTGTTGCTTCCGCAGCACGCTTGATGCGCACCGCAGCGGCAGCCTTGGCAACGGCGAGCTTGGGAGCCTCCTTCGCCGCAGCATCCTTCAGCTCAAGAAGCTTGGCGGTGACAGTGGCGATCAGCTCAGTGTTCAATTGGATGGAAGCTGGCATCGCGGCAATACCAGCTTCAGTGACGCCTAGGTCAGCTATGCACGCGGCGCGTGCTTCATCCGTGGAACAGGCGGCAACAGCTACGAGAACTGATTGCGCTTGAGCGGATTGTGCCTCGAACGAGCACAGGATGAGCGGATCTTGGGCAGCCATTGCGATGATTTTGTCCACAAAAGAGGCCTTCACTTTTTCCTGATCTTCTTCAGACAGGAGCTTGTAGGCACCAGTGAGAACAAAGTTCCATCCATCCTTCTTGTCAGCCTCGAAAGTTTCGAAATCGGAGAACTTGTGACCACCGCGGTAGAAGAACTCGATCTGGTTGTCCTGATCTGCGAGAAAAGCATCAATCGACAGACGGTCCAAACTCAAGCACGAGCGTTCCTTGTTCACACCAACCCACATTTTCATTGTGATAGGGTTGTAAGTGGCAAAGGTCTCCAACGTCATCATATCGGATGTGAGGCCAAGGTGGACGTAATTCTTGCAGATGGGCCAGGCTTTCTTGGTTGCACGCCAGTAAGACAGCGCAAGAACCCGAATTGGGTCAGCGGCAATCCAATCAGCGAAGGTTGTGCCAGCACTCGGCTTGGATGCAAGAAAATCGTCAAAGTCGGCACGGCCTTGAGCCGTTTGCGCCAAATCCAACGCGTGACCAGTCACTGCGACATCGCGGTTCTTGGGGCAATTGGCGACGAAAGCCTCGAATGAGTTGTACATCGAGCGCAGACGTTCCACCTCAGCTTGGTCCGACTCGGCGAGCGAAAACCAGATCTCCTTCTTACGTTGGAGTTGGTAATCGATAACAGCCTTGGATACCGGCGCGGCAGGAGTCCAACGCTTGAGCGACTTCATGAGCTGGTGCAATTCTGCACGTTGCTTGGCAGTCTCGGCACTCACAACTACCGCCGTCAAGCCCGAGACAGAGAAGTCGCACGTGAAAGGCACTTTAGGCTTCAACGAGACCAACGTAGGATCCTGCATCAACGCCACCTGTCCCATGTCAGTCGTACAGTGAATCAACGGGAACAAGTTCGTCAAAAATTCGTCGGAGATTTCGTGCAACACACCAGACAACACCCCGTACTGTTCACGCAGAGCACAGACCTCAGACTTGGCATCGATAGCACCGACAGCCTGAATCTGTTGTTCCAACGCAAGCATCTTGGCTTCCTTCTCGTGGGTCCAGACAGTCACTCCTTTGTCTTGTTGTTTCTTGCTGTTGGACTTTTCGCGTCCACTGCGACCTTTCTCACCGGCAAGTCGGGCATGCTGTTGTTCCAATGCAGCACGTTCCGACACGACTGTCGTTCCGTGCGTCTCGAGCAAGGTAACCTTGACCTGTTCGCGTTCGGCAGATGCAGCCCAATAGTTGTCCAAAGTCACAGCAGATGCTCGGTCGCGCTCTTGTTCAGTCATAGCACGGTTGCAATCACACTCGCCGTGAATCGCATCGTTGTAGCACAACCGAAGTGGAGCGAACTTGGACGCCTTGACAGCACGCACGACCGACATCGAGTCAGCACGCACGACCGACAAAGTCGCAGCGTCTTGATCCTCGTCAGCCATGGAACGGGCGCAATCACACTTGCCAGGCATATCGCAGCACTTTTGCCCACGCGAGGGCTTGGACACCTTGACAGCATGCACAGGTGTCGCTGAGCGCACGAGAGCCATCGCGAGAGCCTCCACAGGCAAATGCGTACCATGCACACACGTGTCGCACGTATAAGTGCAGTTGTGACTGGCCGGGACATACTTGTTATCCAGCAAGAGTCGGCCGACGTGCATCGAACGTGAGCACATGGTGGCAAACAATTGCATGAAAGCGATGTACTTCTTCGCCGACTCCGGAGTCATGCCAAGCAGTTCCCAACCGTCATCAACTTTGGGATTGCGAGCGACTTTGATGCACTGCAGAATGATCTCGAAAATCAACCGCATGTTCTCGAGATCCGCCTGAGCCAGCTTGGGTACATCAGGCATGTTGTGCCAAGCCCGAACAACGTGCGGGTTCGAGAGCAAACGACTGGCAACACCGGATTGGATGATGCGAACCATGACGCCGTAGATCGATGCGACCGTTTCAGTGCCGTCGTGCAACGCCCTGCACAAATCGAGCAAAGTACGGTCGCGTTGATTCCACGACAATCCCTTCATGCAACCAGCTGCACATGGCTCGGACTCCAAGTTGCGAGAAGAGTTCAGCAAATGGCTGATGGCACGAGTGCAAAGTCCCAGCGCAGATCGCTCCGCGAGACGTTTGTCCTTCATGCTCACCGGGACAAATGCCACGCCAGTAGGATGCGCCTGCCACTTGGCCAATTCCGCGGCATTCACGCACTCCCACCGCTGAGACGGCGTCATCGCATGCCAGTGGTCAGAGCCGAGCACCAAACGACCGGCGCTTGCGAATAGTGCGATCAATGAACCAACGCCTCGAGACGGAGGAGCGCGAAAGCGTTGAACCGGTGCAGCGACAGACGCGGCGGCACTAGCAACGAGCACAGGCGCATCCTCATCCAAAGCGGCGAACCGGCCTGACGAAACCGCAACAGGAGCTTGCGCGCGAGCTTGCGGTGCGACTGTCACAGTGCGTTCGGCACAGATCTCCGCCCAGCGAGAAGCGGTGGCAGCGCAATCGCCTACCGCAGTCTTCTTGCCTGGATGAATGAAAGTGCACGACTCACCCTTCTTGCATCGGTTGCCGCGAGGATGAGTGAAATGAGAGCAAACCAGCTTGTGGTCGCCTTCCTCGCACGAGCGTGCCTCCGGATCAGATGTGTTAGGGCACTCTTTGCCTTTCCACACAAACGGGCACAAACGGCGAGGGGTGGCGGCTGGACGGCGTGAAGACGCTGCAGCTGCCGGCTGTGCGGGACGCGAGGGTTGTGATTCCATCGCGCGTCCCGCACACATCGTGCCATGTTCTGATCCCCAGTGCGCAGCAAGGCACTCCTGAGAACAGTACGAGACACGGCGACAACCTCCGCATGAAACGGTGGACGCGGAACCGCATCCATTCTCACACGAAGGGGTTTCCGCCACAGACAAAGTCCGGGACGGAGAAGCGCCACTTAAGGCGAGACCAGCAGCAGCTCCGGAGGAGCCGTTGGCTGAAACAAGATGTAAACGTTGGGAAGACGAATCTCCCGTAGTGGTATTCTGTGTCACAGGACTGGTGTGGGTGCGATAAATCGGACCCATCAAGGGAGGCATGACTGCCTCCCGCAATTGTGTTCCATTCGCTAAGGAACGAGTAGGCTGTTTAAATTTCAATTTTTCTTCGCCTTGTTGTGTGGAGGACGCAGCATCCTCCAGGTGCCCACGGTGGTTGGAAACCGGTGCAGGCTTATCGTGGTGTCCGCGGTGGCCAGAGGCCGGTGCAGACTTATCGTTGAGTGGTACCGATGTGCGCATAGACGACATGGACTCAATAGTCTTGACTTTTTTACAACATATAAAGGGTTCAAATTTCAATTTTTATGGTGAATATGCTTTGCATATCACCATAAATCATTAGGACTCTAAATCGAAAAAATACATTTTTTCAATTTGAGTTCCTACAATTTTTATAAATGAAATAGTTATATATTTTATTGAATAAAGTAATAAATAAATCAAATCCGTTTTAGGACTTAATCGTCTTCCGATACAGCACGCAACGGGGCACCAGGAGACAATGTCGATGATGCTGCGACACTGGGACGAGGTGGCATTGGTACAGAGTCTTCTACACCCGGCGTCATTGTTGAATCGTAATATGGTTCAAATCGAACAGCACGTGGAGGTCTCAATGGTGGGAGAGGAACATCTTCATGACCATCATAAACCGCTGCTAATGACATTGGTGGCATTGGTGGCATTGGTACAGAGTCTTCTACCATTGGCGTTAATCCAGTATGACGATAAATGCCTTCAGAAGTCGTTGATCGAAGTGCACATACTAATGCTTCAGCACTAGGGGTTGCATCCAATGGTGCTCCACATGCAGGACGTGGGCGCATCGGTTTACGATGATCTGGTTGTTCTGATACCATGTTTTGAATTTTGAAAATACCCGCTTGTGGATTTTCTCCCATGGCTTTTTCATATCGTTCACGAAATAATTGATTCATTTTATCAGATTCTCGAGTCATTCTGATTGATGTGAATTCAACGCCCATATTGGCAAGCCTCTCAATGTATCCAAGTGTTGTTTCAGCAGTTTCACCAGAAGGATCACGATACGGGAAATTGTCATCACTTCCTGCATTTGGGTTGAAGGCAACACCGTGAGGGTATGCATCAGTCAAGAGGAAAGCCATTTTAACAGTAGCTCCACTCCAGTCAAGACATTGGACTGCATATTTAAGAGCTCCTGCAACATTTTCCGGGCTATCGTCACCTCCTTGAACTATAGTATTTCGAAGGCGAGTACGAATCAAATCAACATTGGTAGTAAAATTTACACATGACAATGTAACGTCTTGAGCAACTGTACGATCTGCATATGAATTTGGC
>CAIYBQ010000492.1 GCA_903924445.1 uncultured Armatimonadota bacterium
ATACAAACAAAAAGCCCTCCGGTTACCTGGAGGGCTCATCTATAACCGACACCCAAAATGAACTACGCCAGGTCAAGCCCCCGGAAGGTACCTGTGCTCGTTGCAAACTTGTCCGATTCAATTCCCATGCGCTGCAGGACATTCACAAACAGGTTTGGCAGCGGATAGTTGCGCTCACGGTCAAATGCCAAGTGCTGGCCATGCTTGAAGCCACCACCCGCGAAGATCACCGGAAGGTTGGTCGTGACGTGGGTGTTCGCATTTCCCATATTGCTTCCGTAGAGCACCATCGTGTGGTCAAGCAACGTTCCACTATTCTCTTTACGGCTCTTAAGGTCAGCGATCAGGTTGCCCAAAAGCTTCATATGCTCACGGTCAATACGCTCAAGGTCACCCATCTTTTCCTTGTTACGTCCGTGGTGCGAGAGGTTGTGGTAGCCATCCGAGACCGCATGGCCTTCGACCTGAATCGCAGGTGAGTTAACACTATCGAGCATCAATGTGATGTTCCGCGTCGAGTCGGTTTCAAATGCCATCCGGGCCATGTCGTACATCAGGCGAACCTTGTCCATGTACTCCTTGGGATCCTTTGGATCAAGCGGCATTTTGTCTTTGGCCACAGGACGCGGCTTGTTTTCCCAAGCCGCACTCTGGAGCATCCGCTTTTCAAGGTCACGCACACCAGTTAGGTATTGGTCGAGGCGCTCACGGTCCCGCGTTCCAACCTCGCGCTGAAGACGCTTGGTTTCATCGGCGACGGTGTCCATGATGCTCTGTCCGAGGGCCAAACGCCGCGCCTGCTCCTTACGTTCTTCCGGAGAGCCACCGAGGAACAGCTTTTGGAAAACAACACTTGGAAGCACATCGCAGGGAATCATCACCCCACCCGCCGTCCATGAGAGGCTGGTCGAGCCACGCGAGACGTTTACACCAAGCGTCAGGCTTGGGAAGCGTGTCTGATGCCCGATGCGCTCTGCCATGTACTGATCAAGCGAAATCGTGTTGCGGAAACCACCACTGCTTGGGTGCGGCGCTGCCGTCAAGAAACAGATATCCGCCGGGTGGCCCGCATCAACATCCGGGTGCCACACACCACTCATCACCGAAAAATCATCCCGTACATGCGCCATGTGCTCGAGGTACGGAGAGAGCTTGTAGCCCCGTCCAGTGGATGCAGCATCCGGGAAGAAGTACTCAGGCAGTAACCCAAGGTTATTACAGATGCCGATGAAGCGCTTTGGAGGGTTCTTCTCCGCCGACTTATCGAAGGCGATTGCCGGGCTCATCGCATCCAGCAAAGGAAGCCCCAAAAGAACTCCAGCACCTTGCAGCAATGTCTTCCTTGACATCGCGCGGTTTGAAATAATATTGACTGTTTTCATAGACGTTCACAACTTTCATCGGAACCAACGAAACACTTTGGGCGTTTGCCCACCAGATGACGGTTGCCATTTGTCGCACCTACTGAGGAGACAACCGTGCAGATACTACTTATTTCGGAATAATCGACTTTGAATCAGACCGTGGATGAGCGATTTTACTCCATAGTTCGTTGCTTTTGCCCGGTCAAGAATTGACTCGACTTCATCACGGTCGCCGAAGCGTACTGGCGCTCCCGTTGCGAACACCACCAGCTGGTTTACCAAGTTGCGAGCGAGCTGGCGGTCATTCGTTGCAAGACGTGCCTTTAATTCTCGGATATCGGCGAATTTACGTCCATCCAACAACACACCACTCGGGTCGATTTTCATCCC
>CAIYBQ010000493.1 GCA_903924445.1 uncultured Armatimonadota bacterium
TCCGCTTGGCTATCGCAAAGAAGAGGGCGACTGGTTGGTTAATCTCAAGAAGGTCCGCCGCCCGATGGAAGATTTCGTCACGCGTATCGACTAAGCGTTTACTTGGATTTGATTCACGAACACTCCACCGAGAGGCTATCTCGGAGGGGTGTTTTTTCTTTTTCTTCTTTCTTATGGATGTAGACAAAACTACACCGCAAGGAACGCACCGCCTAACCTGAAAACGTATAAATCACCATTAAACCTGTCAGAACACAAAATCGATGTACATCGTACAATCAACTATCTAAACGGCTGC
Source organism: uncultured Armatimonadota bacterium (assembly GCA_903924445.1). Taxonomy (GTDB): domain Bacteria; phylum Armatimonadota; class Armatimonadia; order Armatimonadales; family Armatimonadaceae; genus CAIRTT01. Next base: position 299 of record CAIYBQ010000493.1, read on the forward strand.
ATGCCGGAAAATCGAGACTCGAATGTACAAACAAATTGAATACAAACCACTCCCGGGCATAATTGGCATCCTCCTGATGCTGGCCGCGTGGGCGGGCGGCTTATTCCTAATCGTGACATCCGGTGGTGATGTAATCCGCATCCTCATCGCATCCACGTTAGGCATCGCCGGCTGCATCATCCCCGGTGGCGTGATGATCATAAACCCCAATGAATCCCGCGTCCTCGTCCTCTTCGGCAAATACAACGGCACCGTCTCCAAGGATGGCTTTTGGTTTGTCAATCCCTTCACCAGCAAGAAGACCATTTCGCTCCGCGCACGTAACTTTGAAACCGCCAAGCTCAAGGTCAACGACTCACAAAGCAACCCCATCGAAATCGGCGCTATCGTGGTCTGGAAAGTCAGCGACCCCGCGGAAGCCCTCTTCCAAGTGGATGACTACGTTCGCTACGTCAATGTCCAGAGCGAGTCTGCCCTCCGCGCCGTCGCTGTGCAATACCCCTACGATGCCCATAAGCCCGGCGAACACGCGCTCTCTACACATACATCCGAGGTCAGCGCAGCCCTCGAGCGTGCCCTCGTCGAGAGCCTCGCAAAAGCCGGCGTCGAAGTGATCGAAGCGCGCATCAGCCATCTCGCGTATGCACAGGAAATCGCCGCCGCGATGCTGCAGCGTCAGCAAGCAAGCGCCGTCGTCGCCGCGCGAACGCTAATCGTCGAAGGCGCCGTAGGGATGGTAGAGCTCGCGCTTGATCGCCTGAATGAACGCGGCGTGGTTGCGCTAACCGACACCCAAAAAGCGGACATGGTCAGCAACCTCCTGGTCGTCCTCTGCTCGGATCGACCGACGCAGCCCACAGTGAATGCTGGTTCATAGAGACCGACATTTATAAACTCGTGTGACAAACAAATGCCCGACTGGTTCACACCAGCCGGGCATTTTTGTATGTAAAGCGCCGCGCCTAGAAGCGAAGACCAACGGTCGCGCTCAGGCCATTTGACAGGCTGGTCCCCGTGTACGTATAAGCCATTTCGGCAAAACGCCCTCGGTTGTCCATCCGCCCAACCATCGCTTTGCCACCAAAATTGGTAACGCCGGTTGTCGATGATGTCGACTGGGCCGTGGAAATCTCATAAAACGGCTTGTACTCAGTCCGGTATACGCCAAGCCCGGCGCCGTAGTAGTTACGCCCGCCACTGTCATCCCCCATCAGCTTACGAACCGTGTACGTAATCCCCATCGCGTGGGCGCTATTCCCATGCTTTGTGTGTAGCTGAGTATCGACATCTATACCCGTCATCGTGGATGTACCCGCGCTGTGATTCATAAAGTACGAAAACCCGCTGATCACATCCACGTTTTTCCAGTCCCGCATATTGTTATCAAGCGGCACACCAACACCCAAACGCACCGCGAATGCACCATGCGTGCTCTGAGCGTTCACCGCAGGAGCCACAGCCAAGCCGATGCCTACGATGGCAACGATACCGACATAGTGGAAAACATTCATAGAAACCTCCTGATGCAAAGCATCCCTGTAACGATTTGATTATCACGCTGATAACCGACATCCGATGTAGGTCTTCCGGCGGATTCGAGACCGAGGCAGTGAGGTGTGTGTTTCTTTCATTTTTGAGAAGAGTTTGGACTTCTCACACGGACGAAAAACCTCAAGCTGAGACTGCAGGAACGAGAGTACGCATGCATTCCGGCGGATTTGAGACCGAAGCAGTGAGGTGTGTTTTTCTTTCATTTTTGAGAAACGTTTGGACTTCTCAAACCGCCTTCCTCTGCTCCTCACGGATGTACAAAACCACCATCCAGGCGATAAAGAGCGCAGCACCCATCAAAATCAACAACATCCGCCAGTGCACCATGACAAGCGTCGCGAGCGCTGAAAAGATCGACCCGATGATAACGATTCCAATGATGGCCACGATGCCAATCACCATCATCAGGCCCTGAGCCGCCGCCGTGTTTCCAAGCCAAAGCCCGGCTAGAAACCAGAGGAGTCCACTTCCTGCTGCCTGACCACCATCCGTAGACCGGACCGGGTGAGCGATTACTTTTCGTGTACCTTGACGAGCCATACACAGAAACTCTGCTTAGACACCATCACCCGGAAACGGTAAATCGTAAAAAGTCGTTACTCAACACGAATCTGGTGCACATAAACATCCGAAGGAATGTCCATCCCCAGA
>CAIYBQ010000494.1 GCA_903924445.1 uncultured Armatimonadota bacterium
CTATCGGGGTGTTTTGCTTACGGGAGGATGATGGGGATCGAACCCACTACCTTCAGAGCCACAATCTGACGCTCTAACCGAATGAGCTACACCCTCCATGAAGCGACAAAGTCTACCATACGCTTCCAAGCGGTATCAAGTGGAAGAAACCGGGAATCTAAATCTATGTCGGAATCTTAAGACGATTGATCGTCTATTATCGCATAACCATTTTAACAGCCAGCCGGGAACCGTTGCGCAATGGAATTCGTTTGACTTAAGGCTGTGGTGATGCTGTGTATCACTTGATTCGTCGTTATAAAGGAGATGGTGCAGAATGGATGCCTTCCCGGTGATTTGTCTGATAATGCCATTTCTGGTGGCTTTGGGTGGGGCACCGCAGGTTCCTCGTAAGGAGCTTACGCTTCCAGGTGTTCTTAGCCGTGTCGAGGCTGCGTATCCGAAAGTCAAGGGCATCGCGCAGGAAAGGCAGGTCGCTGCCGGCAAGCTGCGTGAAAAGCAAGGCGCCTTTGACACTACGGTCAGCGTTGGACTGGAGTACCTCAGTTATAACAGTGCGAGCAGCCGTGGGAAAAATGCCGAAGCAAGCATCTCAACCGCAACCGTCGAAATGGCGATGCGCAGTGGCGCCAAGCTTCTCGTCGGCCGGGATGCCAACTCTGGGCTTGTCAAGTCTCCAATCTCGAGCACAGGCTCCGATGGCACTATCTACGCCGGAATAAAACTACCGCTCCTCCGAGGCGCCGGTGTCAACGAGAAGAGCATCGCCGAGCTTCAGGCAAAGCTTGGCCTTCCCCTCGCGGATGCGGCCATCACTCAGGTTATTGTTGCATCCAAGGCTGCCGCAGGTGGAGCCTATTGGGAATGGGTTGCAGCCGGGCGAAAACTGACGGTTGCACGGGATCTGTTGGCACTTGCCGTGTTACGGGCAAAACAGATTGCACGCGAAGTTGAGCTTGGTGCACAGCCGCCGATTGCTGTTACAGAAGCCGAGCAGGAGGTTCGCCGCCGCGAGGCTGGTCTGAACAAAGCCGACCGGGATGTCCAGAAAGCTGCGATAAAACTTGCCAGCTACCTTTGGCAGGATGATGGAACACCGCTTCCACCACCAGCTGCTGAGCAACTTCCATCGGAAATGCCAGCCCCTGCCTTTCTGGATGCCGCACGTTTGCAAGTAAGCCGTGAGGGTGCACTCGCCAAGCGGCCGGAAATCCTTGCGATCGCACTACAGCTTGGTGCTGTTTCCCTAGATGAACGTCTTGCCCTAAACGATGGCCGGCCAGACCTCAGTCTGGTGCTTCAACCTGGGCAGGATATGGGCCGCCTCGGGATTGGCGAAACCCTCAAAGCTGGAATCAACTTCAGTGTCCCGTTGGGCCGCTGGGATGCATCCGGTCGCCGGGACACCGCCCGCGCCAAAACCATCAAACTCACCCAAGACCGGGAACTAACCAAGCGTCAGGTGATGCTCGAGGTTGATGATGCATGGTCCGCTATCAACGCATCTGTTGAACGTTACCAAGCAACGAATGCCGAAGTTTCCCTTGCAAAACGGCTAGAAGAAGGCGAACGAAAACGCATCGCGGAAGGCGACTCAACTCTCTTCCTTGTCAACCAGCGCGAACGCGCGACCGCTGAGGCCATTGGCCGCCTCATTGATATCCAACTCGAATACCAGCAGGCACTCCTGGCCCTGGATGCAGCATCGATCGCGCTTTGATGAAACCGTAGGAACCCCACGATGAGCCAACACAACGAAACAACAACTGACCACCACGCTCACCCGACGGCGCTTCAGCGCTTTTTTTACCTGATGCGGCAAGAGCGGGGGGACATGATCGTCTTGGTCACCTACACAATGGTGGCTGGGTTGACTGCACTGGCCGTTCCGCTCGCAACGCAAGCCCTGGTAAACATCGTCGCCGCCGGCGTTCTTGTGCAGCCACTGGTAGTGTTGACGATTCTGGTGTTCTTCGGGATGGTTGTCACGGGCATCCTCCAGCTCATGAAGCTCTCTCTCGTTGAGCGACTTCAGCAACGGGTGTTTGCAAAGGTTGCGCTCGAAATGGCCCACCGGATGGTGAATGTCCGTGTGCAGTCCGTGCATGGCGAGTATGCCCCAGAACTGATCAATCGCTTTTTTGATGTCCTGACGATCCAAAAAACGCTGTCAAAGCTGCTCCTGGATGGCTTGACAGTCTCCCTCCAGGCATTTGTTGGACTCGTTCTGCTCGCCGTCTATAGCCCACTTCTTCTTGGGTTTGACATTCTGATACTGATGTCCATGGCATTTATCATAGGGGTACTGGGAATCGGTGGCCTGCGTACAAGCATCATCGAGAGCAAAGAAAAGTACCGTGTTGCCGACTGGTTGGAAGAGCTCGCCAGGTGTCATATTGGTCTCAAGCTCCACGCTGATGGCGATTACCTCATGGAACGCGCCGACCTCGCGGTCGTCAAATACATCAAAGCCCGGCAGAAACACTTCGCGGTCTACTACCGACAGGCCGCTGGTAGCTACTTCTTTCAGGCATTCGCAAGCGCCGGCGTCCTCGCAATCGGCGGCTGGCTGGTCATCAACCGCCAGCTGACCCTCGGACAGCTCGTCGCAGCACAGATCATCGTCGTCTCAGTACTCGCATCCCTCGATAAGCTCGTCCGGCAGGCGGATCAGGTCTTTGACCTCCTCACCGGCCTCGACAAAGTTGGTCACGTGACGGACCTTGTGACCGAGCGGACTGGCGGCTACGAGCTGCCCGGAGGTTCACATCTTCCTGGTGTCGTGATCAAGTGTCACGGTATCCGCTTCGCGTATCACGAGTCTCAGGAAGTCCTGACCGGAATCGAGTTTGATCTTAAGTCCGGAGACCGAGTCAGCCTAGTCGGTGCCAGTGGCGCCGGGAAGTCAACGCTTGCGATGATCCTCTGTGGACTTGAAGAGCCGACACATGGCACGGTTGAGCTGGATGGATTTGATGTCCGGGCGCTTGACCTTGCAAGTCTTCGCCGCGAGGTGACGATGGTCGGTTACACGAACGAAATCTTCGAGGGGTCGCTCGAAGAAAATGTCCGTGCAGGTCGTGAATGGGTCACGCATCAGGATGTCTGGTGGGCGCTTGAAATTGCACAGCTCGCCGATGAGATAGCGCGGATGCCGCAGGGGACCAGCCTCCAGCTTGTCTCCGCAGGTATGAACTTCTCACGTGGGCAGATTCAGAGACTGCTGCTTGCTCGCGCTGTTGCCGGCCGGCCACGGCTGTTGATTCTCGATGAGGCATTTACTGGAATCGATGAGCGCACAACCATGGGCATCCTTGACAAAATCTACGCTCCGGAAAACAGCTGGACGATTGTTGATATTTCGCATGACTCCGAAGTCGTCCTGCGTTCCAGCCGCGTCGATGTCCTTGATGGTGGACGGATAGTCGAGAGCGGCACACCCATTGAACTTGCAAATCAGGAAACCAGCGCTTTCCGTGAGCTTTTCCCGTTCCTGACCGCGCGCGTTCTTGCTGAGAGGGCATCCCAATGACAACGCCATCCAACGCCACCGTTCGAAACCACAGAAGCATTGACTTGGTCAGGCCAGCTAAGAGTGGAAGGCGAATCGCCATCATCCTGATCTTCCTCGTTGCATCCGTTGCCCTTGGGCTTATTTTCATTCCGTGGCAGCAGACGGTCACTGGCTACGGTACGGTCTCCGTTTTCAGTGCGATGGACCGGCCGCAAAACATCGAAGCGCAGATATCCGGGCGGGTGGTCAGGTGGAATATACAAGAAGGACAGACGGTTGCTGCAGGGGATGTCATCGCAGAACTCGACGACATCGACTCGAAGTTCCTCGACCCCGAGCAGGAAAGCCGCATCATCACCCAGCTTGCAGCACTAACCGAACAACGGGCCCGCGCTACGGGGCGCATTGAAAGGCTTCAGGCGCAGGTTGACCAGCTCACGCTGAGCCGTGATGCCGCCATGGACACTGCAAAGCAGCGCATTTCGCAGGCTAAACAGCGCTACAAGGGCGCCCAGCAGGCTGTCATCGGCGTTCGCAAGTCCGGGCAGATTGCAAAGGATGTCGTCGAAAGTGGCGCGGCCGAACGTGCTGAGCAGGCGCGGCTGCGTGTTCAACAGTCCGAGCAGGCACTTACAGCGACTCGGCAAGAACTTGACACAAGCCGGTATCAGAGAGAGCGTATCAAAACTCTTTTTGATGAGGGACTTCGCTCAAAGCGCGACTTTGAAATTGCCGAAAATGACTTTGTAAAGCGCAAAACCGATGTCGAGCGTGCTGACCTTGCGCTCAAGGTCGCGATGCGTGATGCTACTGTCGGAAACCTTGACAAAAACCGTGCGGGCCTTGAAGTTGACCGTGTGCAGACGGACATTGAACGTGCAATCGCAGCCCTCGATGTCGCAGCAAAAGATGTCCTAACGGCACAGCTGGACCAGGCGAAAGTCACATCGGATACCGCAGCAACCCTCGATGCCATCGGTGCAACCATGGAAAGCGCTCGGGAATCCGTTGCCAAAATCGATGCTGACATCCAAAAACTGCGAATTGAGCAAAGTAATGTTGGGCAGCGGGCAACGCAGCAGGTAGTGCGTTCCCCGGCGGCTGGTCGCATCGTGCGGTTATTACAAGTCGGCGCTGGAGCCACGGTAAAGGCTGGCGATGTGCTTGCGGTACTGTCACCGGATACGAAAGATCGTGCCGTTGAACTGATGGTCACGGACAACGATGTTGCGCTTTTGCGCGAGGGGCTGCCCGTCCGTATTCAGCTTGCTGGCTGGCCTGCGCTGCAGTTTTCTGGATGGCCAAGTGCGGCTGTCGGAACATTCGCCGGGCGTGTGGCGGTAATCGATGCGCTGGATGATGGAACGGCAAGCTACCGTGTTGTGGTGAAACCGGATGTCGAAGCGATTGCAGCTAAGAAGGAAGACCCATGGCCACGGGCAGACCTCCTCAGGCCAGGAGCCGAGGCTACTGGATGGATCCTCCTTGGAGAGGTTTCCCTCGGCTATGAACTTTGGAGACAGTTCAATGCCTTCCCGCCAACGGTTGAGCGGCCGATTCCGGGCGCTGTTGGTCCTAAAGAAGGTCAGGGAGAAAAGGCATCCAAGGATAAGGGCAAGTCCGGCGATAAGAAGTCTCCGTACATCAAGCTCAAGCTACCAAAGTAAGGCTTTGGTGTGCACGCTATGATGTTGCCATGATGCAAACGGCTAAGCAGTTTCTGGTTTCCTGTCATCGGGGATGCACCGAACGTGCACCGGAAAACACGGTAGCCGCTGCCCGGGATGCGCTGCGCCTCGGGGTGGATTTGATTGAGTGTGATGTCCGCACCACCGCGGATGGCCACTTGGTCATCATGCATGACAGTACGGTTGATCGTACGACGGATGGTTTTGGACCGATATCTGGGATGACGCTTGCGCAGGTTCGCCGCCTGCGCATCCGTGACACGCGCTTTGCAAGTGTTGGAACCCACCGTGTTCCGACGCTTGCGGAGCTGGTGAAGGCTGTAGATGGGCGGGCCGGCTTTTACATCGACACCAAGGATGTCCACCCGGCGGCCGTAAAGCGCATCATCCGTGACCCAAAGGTGATCGCAAAGAGCTTTGCCTACATCTCCACAGATGAAGCACTTCTCTGGAAACAACACATCCCGGAGCTGCGGCTCATGGCAACAGCTCCTGATGATGTACACACACCCAAGCAGCTGCAGGATTTTGTCACGAAGTTTCAGCTGTCGGCACTCGATGGCCCATTGACGCTTACCAAAGAGCAAGTTGCCGCGGCTTTTGAGCTGGGTGTTGTCTACATCCCGGATACGCTCACACTGAACGAAGGGCCGGACATCTGGTTGGATGTCATCGCCAGAGGGGCCGGAGGCATTCAAACCGACCGTCCAACCGCACTGCTGAGTTTTCTGCGCAAGCATGGGATGACACACTAGCAAATCATTTTGTGTGCGTGTTAGATAGCCACAGGAGTCCATCAAGATGTCACATTCGCCCAGTCCCCAATCAGCAGCAACCTGGTATGGCCCCGTCCAAGTTTCGGTAAAGGACCCAAGCGGAC
>CAIYBQ010000495.1 GCA_903924445.1 uncultured Armatimonadota bacterium
AACTCACCCTCATGTCCAAATGGGGGATGCCCAAGGTCATGCGCAAGCGCAATCGCCTCCGTCAAGTCCTCATTGAGGCGCAGCGCACGCGCAACGGTACGGCTGATTTGAGCCACTTCCAGCGAGTGTGTCAGGCGTGTCCGGTAATGATCTTCCTCCGGGTCCAGAAAGACCTGCGTCTTATGTTTCAGACGGCGGAAGGCGTTCGAGTGGATAATCCGGTCGCGGTCCTTTTGAAAACAGGTCCGCACCGGGTCCGCGGGTTCGATGCGCTGGCGGCCCTTGCTCTCAGTCGAGCGGGTGGCCCAGGATGCCAGCGTTGTCAGCTCAATGGCTTCTGTACGTTCACGAATTGTCATAACAAAACTCTCTTCCAAATGCGCTAGGCAAGTCGCCGCAGCAGCATATATTCCATTAGGTTGTCGCGGGTCACGAGACCAAGGACCCGCTGACCAGCATCAGTAATCACAATCGGGAACGCATCCTGGCCATAGCTTTGGAGATGCCCAAGCAGCGAATCATCAGGACCAGCCGTTGGCGCATCCCGGTCCATCACACTGCTCGCAAATGCATCCCGGCCCTGCTGTGCAATCCCCTGAATCAAACGCTCCCGTGTGAGCAAGCCAAGGTAGTCACTGCCAAGAACAACTGGGAAATCATGTTGATGCGTATGCAAGAGCAGCTCGCCGACCTCGGCAAGCGTCATCCCAGGCAGAATGGTTTCGGTACGACCAACCATCACATCCTGCATCCGGACACGCGCAAGCGGATCCGTGCTCTGGCTGGCTGCAATCTCTTGACCCGCTCCCATGAAGACAAATCCTGCGATGATCAGCAGCGTGATGTTTCCCGAGAAGAAGCCATAGAATCCGGCTGCCACGGCAAGGACCTGCCCAACACGCCCGGCGATTCGTGTTGCGGCAACCTGCCCGATACGCATCGCGAGGAGAGAGCGCACGATGCGCCCACCATCCATCGGGAATGCAGGCAAGAGATTAAAGATAGCTAAGCTCGCATTCGCAAGACCAAGCATCGTGAAATAGGAGCGTATTGTGTCGGGATCCTGCACATAGGACCGCAGTCCATTAAAGAACACATTTGGAAGCCCGCCGGGGCTGAGACGGAGGTAGATATAAACCAGACCTGCGATGACGACATTGACAGCGGGGCCGGCTACGGTGATGAGGAATTCATGCTTTGGAGATGGCTGGGCCTCAAGGGTAGCCAGACCGCCAATGGGGTACATCGTGATGCGGCGTATCGGGTACCCGAGACGAATCGCGGTCAGTGCATGGCCAAGCTCGTGCAGCAGAATACATACAAACAATCCGATAAAGAGCGGGAGTGAATTCCGGTCAAAGGATGCAATCCATGCGATCGCCAGTAAAAATGTGGCATGTAGCCGGATATGAATCCCTGCAATCTTGAGGATGGTAAGGGACCATGGGTCCCTCGGGACCTGAATCTCGGCGCTATCTTGTCGCTTAGGCATAGTTCACCATTACCACAATTCGGTGAAAATAGTGCCGAGCACCCGGATTTGCAGCGGAATCTGGCCGAATCAGCCCAAATGCTCGCGTAAAAACATCGGGACATCACCTTCATCAATACCCGACTCCCGCGCACGCTTCGCGAGTGCAATAGCAGAAGCGGGTGTCCGGAACCAAATTCCAATCATCACGACCACCGCGGAACCAATCAACGCAAACCAGGTAAACGAGACCAGCTGGAAGTAGCCGAGCACACCGGTTGTGCATAGACCCGCACACACAGCGATGGCATTTCCCGTGTCCGAGCCACGGTCTTTTGTCAGCATCCCGATCAGGAAAACACCCAGCATCGGGCCAACAATATACGATGCGATCCCAAGCACCACCGGGATGATGCGAATACTTGGATCGGCGACTTTCATATAGGCAAAGATGCCCGCAACGACAAACATCAACAGCGAGAAGATGGCCGTAAACCAGCGCGCGGCAACCATCGCGTTGTGATCGGAATACTTCCCTGAGCGCACCAGATACGGAACATACCAGTCATTGGTGGCACTCGTGGCGAGGGCATTCAGCGCTGCGGAGAGCGAGCCCATCGCGGTTGCAAAAACGCCTGCAAGCACCAGACCGCGAAGGCCGACGGGAAGCACATTTAGGATATAGCTACTAAAGATGTCCGCATTGGACTTCGGCATAAACCTCGGGTCCTGCTGGTAATAGACGAAGAGCAGGATACCGATAAAGGTAAAAATCGCCGCAATCGGGATGTCCAAGAACGCCGCTGAAAGCAATGAGCGCTTGGCCTTCTGGTGCGTTTCAGCGGTGAGCATCCGCTGGACCATGTCTTGGTCTGTACCAAACATCGCCATATTCAGCATCGTCGCCCCGAACACAGCCGAGAAAATTGTGTAGTCACCCGTAAAAATATGCTTGATGACACCAACAAACCCAAGGTTCCCGGTGGTTTCAAAGCCTGTGACAAAGTAGCCATCCAAATGGGTCATCGCAGGAACCGCAGCCGTAAGCGCAGACCAGCCGCCGATTTGGTTTAGGAGAAAGACAATCGCCGCGATGGCGGAGCCGAACATGATGCAGGCTTGAACGACATCCGTCCAGATGACAGCTTTGATACCGCCCTTCGTCGTATAAAAAGCGGTCAGGAGGACGAGCGCGCCAATCGCTACGAGATAAGGGCCAACGGATGTCACCGGCTGGAAGGTTATCGACTTGCCTTGCTGCTCGACGAAGAGCTTCCAGGCGAGGACCATCACCAGACTTGGGATGAACAAGCGCGAGCCGCTGGCGAGCGTGCGCATAATCAGAAAGAGTGCGCTGACGATGCTCTTTGACCGCGGGCCAAAGCGCACCGCGAGGTAGTCGTAGACGGTGTAGACCTTGTAGTCGTAGTAGGGCTTGAGGAAGACATTTGCGACGACCCAGCGCCCGAGGACAACGCCCATCGTGAGCTGCACGTAGGCAAGCGAGCGTTTCGCAAAGCCTTCGCCGGGAGCTCCCAAAAATGTCGCAGCGCTGGTCTCGGCGGCGATGATACTTGCCATCACGGCCCACCATGGAACCTGCCGGCCCGCGAGCGCGAAGTCCTTCAGGCTCTCTTCACGGCGGCCCATATAGAGACCGATTGCCGAAATACCGGCGAAGTAGAGCAGGATGATTCCCAGGTCAACAAGAAAGCCCATGGCTGCGATTATAACCCCGGTTATTGGTTACCTTGGCTGCAGCATGGGCCCGATTATTGCAGTCGTTTTGTCTCCCCTAGCCGAGAAAGCGGCGCAGCTGCACCTTGCGGTTACAGGCTTTTGAACCTTCGGTCGCGAGGCGCAAGGCCGTTTCGTCATCCGGGGCATTGATGACCCAGAAGCCGCTCATGTACTCTTCGGTTATGTGGAGAGGGCCATCGGTGATGATGCCAGCGCCACCACGGTTGTCAATCAGTTTGGCGGTGTCCGGGCTCATAATCCCACCCGCCATCACCCAGTGGCCTTCCGCTTCAAGCTTGTCGTTGAAGGCATCGATATGGACCATTTCATCCGGTCGCCCAGTGTTTGTCGCGGTGTCAATCACAGCAATCAGGTAGCGCATTTAGTCTTCCTTCAAAAAATGTCCGTACACTCGCTTTGCACGGCTGTGAGCACTTTACAGCAAGTGTCGATAAGCAATCATTTGACCTTTGTTACGGGAGATATCCGGCGAGTACACTGCAGCATGGAACTGATTGACTGCCACCAGCATCTTTGGGATTTGACGCGCTTTGACCTGCCATGGGTAAAGGGAATTGGCCTGCCTCTCGAGGCGCAGCACACACCCATCGAGTACCAGGAAGCGATCTCCGGGACGCCGATTGGCCGCCGAGTCTACATGGAAGTGGATGTCACTCCGGAACAACGTGTTCTGGAAGCCGCATACGCCTGTGACCTTGGACCTGCCGTTGTCGGTGCAGACCCTGCATCGCAGACCTTTTCCAAACATCTCGATCAAATTGCACACGCAAATCTCAAAGGTGTCCGTCAGGTTCTCCACGGCGGAAACCCGGAAGCCAGAATCATCGAGTCACGCTTCATCCAAAATTTGGAAGTCCTCGGCGAGCGCAACCTGAGCTTTGATATCTGTATTCGGCCGGGTGAGCTAAACCACGCAGCGATGGCAGCGCGCCGCGTTCCGGGAACGACATTTATCCTCGACCATTGCGGAAATGGGGATGTTCAGGCAACCGAGAGTGACCGTGCAAAGTGGATGAAGGGTATCGAGATGGTCGCCGCCGAGCCCAATGTCTGGTGCAAAATCAGCGGCATCATCGTGACCGCAAAGCGCGGTGCGTGGTCCCCGGATGACCTGGCGCCGATCATTTCGCACTGCCTAGATGCCTTTGGCCCTGACCGTGTAATCTTTGGCTCCGACTGGCCGGTATGTACGCTGACAGACAGCCTTAAGGCGTGGGTGGATGCGTTTACGCAGATCACTGGCACGCTTCCGGATGACGACCGTGAGAAGCTGTGGTTCCGAAACGCGGAGCGCCTTTACGGCCTTGCGGTAGCGGAGTAACGCACGTGTCCATGGAGTTACTGGAGCGCTTTGAGCCAGAGCTGGATACGGCGACGATTACGGGTGGCAACCCGATGCACCGTGTCCTCCTCGTCGCAAATGTTGGGGCAACGCCATTTACCGGCTGGGCCCGCCTCACTGTCGATTTCCAAACCCGCCGACGCTACGCCATACAAATCAGCGATGCGAGTGGCGCAACCTGCCGCCACCACATCACCGATGAATTTGTAAACGAACCATCCGCCGAAACCGGCAAATTCCGCTGGGCATTTTCTCTTTGGTTTGACGTAAAAGTCGAGCCAAATCAGCTCGTTGGCTTCCTTGCAGCGTGGACACCGGAACCCGACGAGCCCGAGACTCATGTTGCCTTTTCACACCCCGATGCCTGGCTCCCCGCCCTCGAAGCGCAGCCACACCCGGGACGGCTAACCCTGCCGCACACGCTAGCGTAATCTGATCTGCTATCGCCCCCGTTGGGACGCATGAAAAACGCCTGGCGCATCTAAGTTGTCTCGTCGGAACCCGATAGCACCCTCTGAGCATCGCTAAAGTCCAGCAAGTAAAAAATGCACTATGCGAACTCAATTGACAAAGCCAGCACCTCGAGTCGCGTGGTTGACCTCGGTTTCAAAGACTACGGCCCGCACGTGGAATGCTCCCTACCGTATCGCAGATGTCATCGGGGCCTATCCCAGCAGCGTCGAGCTACGGGATGGCAGTGTCCTCTTCATCTACTACACCGAGGGCGCTAGAAGAGTGATTCGGGCGGCGCGTTACGGTGTTGGACGGGATGGCCTGAAGCCGATGCCACCCGGGTAGAGCGGATATAATCCGGGCATGATTGCACAGCTCCGTGGCCACGTTGTACGCGTTGCAGCACCGACATTGGTGCTCGATGTAAACGGGGTTGGCTACCGGGTTTCTGTACCAGCATCGGTGCTCGAAAACCTCCCAACGGATGGCACGCCACTCACCCTCATCACGCATATGCAGGTCCGTGAGGATGACATGTCGCTCTTCGGTTTCTTGGATGACCAAGAGCTCGAAGTCTTCAACCTCTTGCTGAGTGTGTCAGGCGTCGGACCCAAGGCAAGCCTTGCGATGCTGTCTGCCCTCGGATCCGTTGGAATTGCCAAGGCAGTTGCGGGCGAGGATGTCCGGACGCTCACGAAAGTCCCTGGTATCGGAACGCGCACCGCGCAGCGCCTCGTGGTTGACCTCAAGGAGAAAATGCTCCCGATTGGTCTTGGCGCCGGGCCGACGACCACCCCGGTTGGAGGGATAAAGCCAAGCGTGGTGGCACAGCCGGCGGTGCATCCAAATGCCCTTATCGCGGATGTTATTTCTGCTCTGCAAAACCTCGGGTATCCCAAGGCCGATGCGATGAAAGCTGGAGAGAGTGCGCATGAGCAGCTTCAGGGCGCGGGTGTGCTACCTGAGTTTGCGACCTTGCTTCGCGCTGCGCTAAGCCATTTGTCACGTTAAGCGGGAGCTCAGAAACAACGCCATGGCGATAGAATCATCCCCTTTCGAAAAACTACAGCAAGCCGCAAAACCACCTGCTGAGCGCATCGTCGATACCGCGCCACAGGGTTCTGAAGATGGCGAGCTCTCGCTCCGTCCAAAGCGCCTCTCGGAGTACATCGGGCAGAATAAAATGAAGGAGCAGCTCAGCATTTCGCTGACGGCTGCCAAAATGCGCGGCGAGGCGCTTGACCACCTGTTGCTGCATGGACCTCCAGGCCTTGGAAAGACATCGCTGGCCCACGTCATCGCGCTGGAGATGGGCGCAAACCTGCGTGCGACATCCGGGCCCGCAATCGAGCGCCCCGGCGACCTGGTTGCGATTCTGTCCAACCTCGAAGATGGCGCGGTTTTGTTCATCGATGAAATCCACCGTCTGAACCGTCTGGCGGAAGAGTTTCTCTACCCAGCGATGGAAGATTTCGAAATGGACATGACGATTGGTCAGGGTCCAAGCGCGCGAACGGTCAAGATTCCGCTGGCGAAGTTCACATTGATTGGCGCGACGACGCGTCCGGGCTTGCTCACGAATCCGCTGCGCGACCGCTTTGGTATTGTGCAGGGGTTTGAGTTTTACGAGGAAGCGGATCTGACGCAGATTCTGATTCGGTCGGCGGACATCCTCGGTGTTGGGATAGATGAGCGTGGCGCCGGCGAGCTGGCCAGCCGGAGCCGTGGGACGCCGCGCATCGCGAACCGCCTGCTCAAGCGCGCGCGGGATTATGCGCAGGTCAAAGCGAATGGCATTATCTCGCACGAAGTTGCGGATGCTGCATTGAAGATGATGGAAGTCGACCGGGTCGGACTCGACAGTCTGGATCGGCTGTACTTAACAACATTAATCGATCGCTTCGATGGTGGCCCGACAGGCGCGGAAACGATGGCGGCTACGCTGCGGCTTGAACGCGATACGATTGAGGATGTGCTGGAGCCCTTCCTAATGATGGCGGGTTTCCTGCAGCGCACACCCCGGGGACGGACGGCAACCCGGCGTGCTTATGAGCATTTGG
This sequence comes from uncultured Armatimonadota bacterium, assembly GCA_903924445.1. Taxonomy (GTDB): domain Bacteria; phylum Armatimonadota; class Armatimonadia; order Armatimonadales; family Armatimonadaceae; genus CAIRTT01. The sequence goes on from CAIYBQ010000495.1 coordinate 7,088, forward strand.
GCCGACGGATACCGAAGAGCCGCAGCTCGGATACACAGCCGGGACTTTTGGAACTGGAGTCATAGACGGAATGATTTGTCCTGTTTGCAGTGCACATAATCTGCCTGGCAGCAAGTTCTGCCGTCAGTGCGGGAAAAATCTTGCGCCTGCAACAGTGGCTATCCCCGACACGCCGCCAACCGACCTTCCAACCGCAGTAAAAGCGCCCCAACCTGCTCCAGTCGTCGTTGAAGACAATCCGAAGTTGGATCTTCCAGACTCGGATACGATTGCAGATCCGGACCGGATGCGCAAGGTTGCGACATTCCTCCGCGATGCGCAAGCGCAGCTGGACCGTGGCGATTTTGCCGCAGCGGCCGCGGCGGCTGAGGAAGCGGCAGCGATTCATCCCCACTCAATCGCTGTTTTGTCGATGCGTGCAACGCTGTACGAGCGTATGGGGCGTTTCGCCGATGCGGTAGCCGTTCTGGACAAACTAGATGCTCAGGCACCCCTTGGGAAAGAGATGATTGGCAAGCGCGCCATCCTCAAAGCCAAGGCAAATGCCGCAGCGAATGCCGAGCCAGAACAAGTCCCCCTCATCGACCGAATCAAATCCATTGACCGAAAGGTCTGGATTCCTGCCGCCGCAGGCCTTGCGACCGTCGCCCTGATTTCGGGTATCGGCGCGGCCATCCTGAATGCAAGCCGTGACAACGCACCAGAAAAGGTTGTTGCCGCGGATGGGACGCCAGCAAAGCCGGTTTGGAGCACGGCGAATGCGATGCAAGGTGTAGCGCAGCAGCAAGCGCCACCACAAGGTCAGCAACAGCAGACATCCATTTACGCACCGCCTGCGGTTCAGCGTCCGTTAATGCCACCGCCGACCGGAAATAGAAACGACCCCTTTGCTCCCGTTGCACCACGCCCGCCTGCGACGGATAGCCAGCCCGTGCCCGTGCCCGATACACAAGGTGTGAACCCTGGCCGCATTCTGCCCGATCCATCCACGGTAGGCTCCGCTTCGTCATCCGGGAGTGGCGTCTTCACCCCCATCCCGCAGGCCAACCCACGCACTGGTAACCAACAACAGAGCGGTGGTGACACCAACCGTGGCAACCCGATTCAAGCCGCACCACCAGCTCAGGGCGGCAATGCCCCCATCCAAGCCGGACCTCCACCAGGGTCCAGCGGCGGAGTCGTTTCCCCTCCTGCCGACAAGGGTCAAGGGAATGACCAGGGCTACATCCGTATCGAGCTGAATCCACCTAAGCGTGGAGGAAAATCAGGCAGCTCCGGGTCAACATCGGCAGGAAACGCTGAGTCCAGCACACTCGGAAAAGCTGTCAGCCTCCAACGCGCCGGGCAGTACAGCGCGGCGATTGAGCAATACCGTATGGCGCTCTCAGATGGCGCGGATGGCGGGGCGTGTTATCAGGGCATGGGCCTTTGCTACGACCGGATTGGAGACCGCTCGGCGGCCCGGGTGAACTATCGCAAGGCGATCGCAGCCTACCTCCAACAAACAGAAGGTCCGCAGCGCAGGTCGGCAGAGCAGAGTATCGCAGCGTGCAGGGCAGCACTGGAGGCACTTGGAGATGGATAAATTTTCACGACGCAGCATGTTATTGCTGATGCTGGGTGTTGCCATATTGCCACTGGGTGCGATCGCGGCACCTCCATCCCGGCCGGTCCTCCTAGTGATTCCAAGTGGCCAAAACGCCATCGTGCCCGTTTCCGGCAATGTGGACACAAAGAAAATCAGCGACCTAGACCGCATCCACATGACGGCCAAGGCTGTGCGGGCGATTTTGAATGATGAAGCAGCTGTCGATGCAGTTCTCTTCGACATGGAACAGCCCGCAATCCAGCGCGCTGTGATTGAGAGTAAGCTTGCTGGCATTAAGGATGAGCTGACCGAAGAGCAGAAGCTCAAAATCGCCACGATGTACGGCGCGACACACATCGTCAGCGTGAATGCGACGAACGGCACGCTCTCCGGGCTCAGGAGCATCGGGGATCAGGTCCAAACCTTCAATGCGAATACGCAAAATGCTGTCAAGGCGGCTCAAAAGGGTAAGGCTGACCCGAAGAAGACGATTTTAGCGCAGCCGGTCAACACGGATGCATCCAATGCTCCAAGTCTGGTCCTAAGTGTCCTTACGATTGCAAAAGGCAAGATTCAGAAGCGCTGGGAGCAGTCAGTGAATCTTGGAACGGATGACACCACAACTGTCGCCGATTTGGTCAACGCGAAAGGCACATTCCCTAGCGCATGGGCGAGCGCAGCGCGCAGCCTTGTGCTCAAGTTTCTAAATGAGAACCTCAAGGATGCCCGGATGGCAGCCGTTGACCGAACGCTTTTGCCACCGCAGGCAGCACCGCAGACCGAACGAGCTGCGCCGGTTGAACAGCCAGTGGATGCACTCGCGGAGGCAGCCGCTCTCACCACCAAGGGCAAGACATTTGTAGCCGAAGGCCAGATCATCGAAGGCATCAACCTCCTGCGTTTTGCCGTTGACCATGCGCCTCTCGCATCCGCTCCACGCCTCGCACTTGCAGAAGCCTATGCATCCACGGGGCGCTTGGAGCAGGCATCCGGAGAAGTCCGCCGCGCACGTCGCATCGTGAAGGACATGACTGCCGATGAAGATAGTGCATTCAGCGCGATTCTGGCCCGGAGTCTGGTCGCATCGGCGGATCCAGAGGGTGCCAAAAATGCCTACCTCCAGCTGCTGCGCGACAAGCCGGACGACACGGTCACCCGTCTCCAGTTTGCAGAGCATTTGCTTCGAATGAAGGACCTCGCCGGAGCAGAAATCCAGTACAGAATCATCCGGAAGAAAGACCCTGCGAATGTCCTCGCTGCGGTCGGGTTTGGCCAGCTGGTCGCATCGCGCTCGGACATGGATGAGGCTTTACGCGAGCTGATGGCGATTGAGCAGGACAGCCCGCGCCACGCATTTGGGACGACTGTTTTTACGATTCTCGCGAATGTGACTGTTGATCGGCTGCAAAACAACCGGCGGGCATGGGAAGCCGGGACGCTAAACCGTGAAACGTTTTACAAGGCGACGACGACGCTTTCGCAGCGCGCTACGCAGCTGCTCGCGATGCTGACGCTTGCGCCATCCCCAAAAACTGGCGGGGATGCTGTTCTGATTCAACATCGGCGACGCGTTCTCGCGGGCAACCTCCTCGCGCAGGCAACGACCAGTTTATTGACATTTATCGAGACGGGTGACCAGGCTGCGGGGATTCGTGCGAAGTCACAGGCGGATGAATGTGCAACAGAGCTCAGGCTGCTAGCCCCTAAATCAGAAGTTCCATTGCCAATCTTAATTCCAGCGCCGGCGGATACAGCGGTACAGGAAAAGCCGGGAAGCGGGACGATAAAAGTTGGGCCTCCAGGAGGCTAAGCGGCAGGGATGACCACAGTTGGCGTATTTGATCACCGCGCAAGCGAAGACATGCG
>CAIYBQ010000496.1 GCA_903924445.1 uncultured Armatimonadota bacterium
CAACGACGGTATGGAGTTCATCAATAAACAGAATAATCTGTCCTGCAGCATCCCGGACAGCATCCACGACGCCCTTGAGCCGCTCCTCAAACTCTCCACGAAACTTTGCACCCGCAATCAGGGCACCGAGGTCGAGTGTGAGCAGCATTTTTCCACGGAGGGCATCTGGAACAGCGCCATCCACAATCTTTTGTGCAAGCCCCTCGACGATGGCCGTTTTTCCAACCCCTGGATCGCCAATCAAGACTGGATTGTTCTTGCTACGACGGGCGAGGACCTGAATCACGCGGTCGACTTCATCACTTCGCCCGATAACAGGATCAATCCGACCCGCCTTTGCAAGCGCTGTCAGATCACGGGTGTACCGTCCGATGATTGAGTTGCCGACATCTGCAGCAGGCGAGTCAGAGCGTGTTCCTTTGCGTAGCTGGGCAAGCGCCTGATAGACCCGCTCAATATCGACGCGTTGCGCAATCAACGCACGCGAGGATGGGGAATCGCCTTCCTTGATGATCGCAATGAAGATATGCTCCACACCAACAAACTCATCCCGGAGGCGTTGCGCCTCACTTTCAGAGATGTCGAGGATACGCTTCATCCGTGGAGTGATGTAAATCTGTTGCTCGCGCCCGCCGCTGGATTGCGTCCGGGATGTCGATGCCAGATTGGTTTCGATCACTCGCTTTACTGCGGTGATGTCCGTGTTTAGATGTCCGAGGAGCTTGGTGACAATCCCATCGGTGTCCTCGAGCATCGCCACAAGCAAGTGCTCGGTATCAAGCTGGGAATGTTTGTAGCGCCTAAGAATGTTTTGTGCATCGGACATGAGGTCCTTAGCGCGATCGGTGTAGTTTTCAAGCATTCTGTCTTCTCCTTATGCATACCGATCGTTCGGTGTCGGATGCTACTCGTATTGGCGAAGCCGAATCAATAAGTGCTCGCGCTCAGCTTCAAGGCTCTCAAGGCGTTCCTTCAGACCTAGGATAATCTCAACGCCCGCAAGGTTGACACCCAAGTCTGTCAGGGCCTGTATCTGGCGTACACGCTGGACATCGTAATCGGAGTACAAGCGGTTTTTACCAACACGCTGCGGCGTGACCAATCCGAGGCGCTCGTACATCCGAAGCGTTTGTGGATGAAGAGGTTCATCCGGTCGTTCAATCCGTATCAGCTTTGCGGCAATGCTGATGGTGTACAAGGGCACTGTTCCGCTGGCGTTCACTTGCTATCCTCAAGCGCAGCAGTCAATTCATCCAGCGCCGCTCGTTGCCGGACGGTCAAGGTCTTCGGAACTTCAATCTTTATACGAACCAACATGTCGCCACGGGGATTTCCAGCTCCTTTAGTCATGCCATGACCCGTGATGCGCAGCTGTTGTCCACCTTGCGTACCAGCCGGTAAGCGTAGTGTTTTACGCTCGCCTGATGGTGTCACGGCCGTGATCTCGCCTCCGATTGCACACGTTGTGAACGGAACGCTGACATCGACAATCAGGTTGTCTTCTTTTCGCTCAAAGCCATAAGGATTGGTGATGTGCACCGTCGCGATGATTTCCGGGCGTGATGTTGTCGCGGGAAGGCGTAGTTTGGCTCCATCTTTGATGCTTGCTGGGACATTGAAGGTGATGGGCTGGCGTCCACCGACGATGTTCAGCTGTCGGCTCACGCCGCTGATGGCCTCGGTTAGAGTGATGGTGACATCGACTTCCTGTGGTGCAGCAGCGCGTGGAGTGCGGTTACCGCGTCCAAAACCTGTTGCATCCTGATTCGCGCCTCCAAACAGTGTCGAGAAGAGGTCATTCAGATTGGTGCCCCCACCCAGAGGATCGCCGACATCGTAGCGGACGCGCTGGCCACCGCCAGCGCCCGGGAACGGTGCTCCGTAGCCGCCAAACGGTGAGCCGCCGCCAAACCCACCCTGAGCTCCACCAGATGCCTCTGCCTGGCTTGCGGCGCGCCATTGATCACCGTAGCGGTCATAGGCTGAGCGCTTCTTTTCATCTGAGAGCACTTCATAGGCCTCGCCAACCTGTTTGAATTTGTCCTCAGCAGTTTTGTCATTTGGGTTGAGATCCGGGTGGAATTTGCGTGCCAGGCGTCGATAAGACGCGCGCACTTCTTTTGTATCCGCGGATTTACTGACGCCTAGAATCGAGTAGTAGTCTTTATAAGATGGTCCCATATGCTCAATTCTCCTGAGTCCAATGATGTAGCCTTGAGGTGTGAAAAAGCCGTGGGTGGGGGGCCACCCACGGCGCATTTAGGTCTGTTCGGTCAGCTGATTGCGATGCGCTTGACTTTGGATTCTTCTGCTTTAGGAAGCGTGATTTCAAGAACTCCCTTGTCAAACGATGCCGTTACCGCATTCCCATTGACGGGAAGCGGAAGCTGAAACGTTCTCGCAAAAGTTCCCTGTGGCCGCTCTTCGACCAAGGAACGGTCATCCAAGCTGGTTTCTGGATAGGCACCGTGGATACTGACTGTTCGGCCCTGAACATCTATGTTGATGTCTTCTTTGGAGAGCCCCGGGAGGTCAACGGTGATGCGGTAGGCACTGTCCGTCTCGCCAATGTTGACCGCTGGTGACTGATGTCCGGTTAGGGAGCGCAAGAGAGGGGATGTGGATTGACCATCCAGTTTGCGCTCTCCGGGTACGGCAAAGTGTGTGAATGTCATTGTTTGTGTTCTCCTTTTCCCTCGTTGGGGAGTGCCGGGTACTTTTGTACCCGGCACTGTATGTCGTCGCGGCTTACTTGCCTTCGTCGACCACCTCGGCATCGATGACATCGTCATCATTTCCCGATGGTTGTTGTGCTGCATCAGCTGGTGCACCAGCCGCTGCAGCTTCCTCATTCTGCTTGTAGAGACGCTCTGCAAGTGTGAAGCTTGCTGTTTGCAAGTCACCGAATGCGGTGTCGTAGCCATCAAGGGTCTCGCTGCCAAGCGTTGTACGCAGGGCTGCGATCTTGCCATTGATGTCGGTCTTCTCATCTTCAGTAGCCTTGTCGCCAAGGTCCTTGATGGTGCGCTCCACAGAGTAGATCAGCTGGTCTCCCTGGTTACGCTTCTCAGCGAGGTCACGTTGCTTCTTGTCTTCGTCAGCATGCGCAGCAGCTTCCTTGACCATCTTCTCGACTTCATCCTTGTTGAGGTTGGATGAGCCTGTGACCGTGATTTTCTGCTCCTTGCCAGTTCCCTCATCCCGTGCGGAGACGGAGAGGATACCGTTGGCATCGATATCAAAGGTGACCTTGATCTTTGGAACGCCACGTGGAGCTGGTGGGAGACCGGAGAGTTCGAAGTCTCCTAGCATCTTGTTATGCGCTGCAATCTCACGCTCGCCCTGACAAACCTTGACGTGGACGCTTGTCTGGCCATCTGCTGCCGTTGAGAAGACTTCCTCTTTCCGGGTTGGGATGGTGGTGTTGCGCTCGATCAGCTTTGTCATGACGCCGCCAAGCGTTTCAATGCCGAGCGAAAGCGGGGTGACATCGAGGAGGACAACATCCTTGACTTCACCGCCGAGAACACCCGCCTGAATCGCGGCACCGACAGCAACAACCTCATCAGGGTTGACGCTGCGGTTTGGCTCCTTGCCAATCATCTTACGGACCTGCTCCTGAACGGCAGGGATACGGGTCGAGCCACCAACGAGGATGACTTCATCGATATCGGATGCCGATAGCTTTGCATCCCGGAGTGCCTGATTGACAGACTCAGCGGTACGCTCAACGAGATCACGGGTCAGGTCATCAAACTTTGCACGCGTCAGGTTGACATCGAGGTGAAGAGGGCCATCCTGGCTTGCAGTAATGAACGGGAGGTTGACATTGGTGGTCACTGATGCCGAGAGCTCGATCTTGGCCTTTTCAGCGGCTTCCTTGAGACGCTGCGCTGCTTGCTTGTCCTTACGCAGGTCGATTCCGTTTTCCTTTTGGAATTCAGCTGCGAGGAACTCGATAACCTTGTGGTCAAAGTCATCACCACCGAGGTTTGTATCACCGCTGGTTGACTTTACTTCGAAGACGCCATCGCCAACTTCGAGGATGGAGACATCAAAGGTTCCACCACCGAGGTCGTAGACCAGAATGGTTTCGTTGTCCTTTTTGTCAAGACCATATGCAAGTGCTGCAGCGGTTGGCTCGTTGATGATTCTGAGGACTTTGAGTCCAGCAATCTCACCGGCGTTCTTGGTCGCGGTGCGCTGGGAGTCATTGAAGTATGCAGGGACGGTGATGACAGCGGCGGTGACCGATTCACCAAGATACGCCTCAGCATCTGCTTTGAGCTTCTGCAAAATCATTGCAGAAATTTGCTCCGGAGAGTATGGGGTTCCATCGATGGTGGACCGGTGATCGGTACCCATGTAGCGCTTGATGGAAATGAGGGTGCGGTCAGGGTTTACGACAGCCTGGCGCTTTGCTGGTGCTCCGACGAGGCGGTCGCCTGTTTTTGAGAAGCCAACAATCGATGGTGTTGTACGTGCACCTTCTGCATTCGCGATTACG
>CAIYBQ010000497.1 GCA_903924445.1 uncultured Armatimonadota bacterium
GCACGATGCCAGCCCGATGGAGCTTTGGGCCGACATTTGGAGCGGCAACGAGGACCGCAATCTCATCCTCGCCGCGCGGAGGCGCGACACCCACCTCAGGTAAGATGGAGGCATGTCCACACGCCCAATTGCTGTTGTTACCGGCGCGTCGAGCGGTATCGGTGCCGCGACCGCCGAAGCTCTCGCCGCATCCGGTTACCACGTCTGGTGCACCGCTCGCCGCGCAGACCGCATCGAAGCCCTCGCCGAGAAAATCGGTGGGACGGCGTTTGTCTGTGATGTCGCGGATGTCGCATCCATTGATGCCCTCGCGGCCGCGCTTCCAAGCGAAGTCCACCTTCTCGTAAACAATGCCGGCGGCGCACAGGGACTTGACACCGTTGAGGATGCCAAAGACAGCGACTGGATCACGATGTTTGAGACTAACGTCCTTGGCCTGATGCGTGTGACACGCGCCCTTCTTCCGAAAATGAAGGCTGCGCCGAAGAGCCATATCGTAAATGTGACATCTATCGCCGGCCGCGAAGCCTACCCAAAAGGCGCTGGCTACACAAGCGCGAAGCACGGCGCCCGTGTGATCACGCAGACGCTGCGCGCGGAGCTGAACGGCCTCCCTATCAGAGTCACGGATATCTCCCCAGGGCTGGTCGAGACCGAGTTCAGTATTGTTCGGTTTGCCGGCGACACCGAGCGGGCATCCAAGGTCTACGATGGCTATACGCCTCTGACCGCGGATGACATCGCGGAGACAATCCGCTGGGCGGTGATGCTCCCGGCTCACGTCAATATCGATGAGATTGTGGTCAAGCCTCTCGCGCAGGCGAGTGCCACCCAGGTCGCGCGTGGAGCCGGGGTGTAAGTGGGTACACCGAATATTGTTATCCTGGATGCTGCTCCGGCGTTGACCGACCTCGATATCAGCGGCCTGTCGGCGCTTGGTGTGGTGACCGCTTACGAGAGCACACCCCCAGGACTGCTGGCCGAGCGGATGCAGGCTGCCGACATCGTGATTACGAACAAGTGCCGCCTCGATGATGCCATTTTCGCGGCGTCTCCAAAGCTTCGCGGTATTAGTGTGCTTGCGACGGGTCTTGACAATATTGCGGTGGATGCCGCTTCTGCGCGCGGGATTGCGGTGCGGAATGTGGCAGGCTACTCGACGCCGAGCACGGCGCAGCTCGCGGTGGGCTTGCTCCTTGCTGCAGCGCATAACATCGTTGGCAATGCGGTCCATGTCGCGCACGGCGGTTGGCAGGCGCGCGGGGTTTGGAGCTACACGCTGCGACCGATGCTGGAGATTTCCGGCTCGACGATTGGCATCATTGGGTATGGGAATATCGGCAAGGCTATCGCGACGCCGCTGGTGGCCATCGGTGCGACGGTGCTTCCGCTCGCGCTTCCCGGGCGCGAGAAGGATGGTCATACTCCGCTTACGGATGCCCTACCAACCTTGGATGCCATCATTTTGCAGTGTCCCCTCACATCCGAGACGCGTGGCTTGGTGGATGATGGATTTCTCGCACAGCTAAAGCCGGGTGCGATTCTGGTGAACACGGCGCGTGGTCCGGTGGTGGACCCGGATGCGGTTTATCGGGCGCTGGAAAGTGGGCAGCTTGGGGTTTATGCATCAGATGTCATGGAAACTGAGCCTCCACGCGATGGGCATGTGTTGACCAGCCATCCGAAAGCGATTGTGACGCCGCATGTCGCGTGGAGCACGGATGCGAGCCGGAAGCGTTTGCTAGCAGCGACGGTTGAGAATGTGCGCGGGATGCTTGCTGACGTGACCGCGTAATGGAAACGCCCCGCCACGTAGCGCTGGCCGACCCATTTGTGTTTACGCACAAGGGGTGGTTTTACCTCTATGGGACAAACGATGCGGCTCCGGATGAAGGTTTACCGGTGTGGCGATCACGGGATGCATTGCACTGGGAAAAGCCGCAGCTGGCGCTACGCCGCGGGGATGCGTATGGCCGCCGTGGTTTCTGGGCGGGTTGTGTGCTGGCGCGCGGCGGGAAGTTTTACTTGTTGTACACGGCGAATGAGCAGCTGGCGGTGGCGGTTTCGGACAGCCCGATGGGTCCATTTGTAGGTGTTGGTGGAAGCCGCGAGCCGATGGCGAGTATCGGCAAAGAGATCGATGCCGACTGGTTTGTTGACAAAGATGGCACTGTTTATATTGTGTTTGTCCGGCTTGGCGGCGGGAACCGTATCTTTATCGCGCGGATGAACGGTGACC
>CAIYBQ010000498.1 GCA_903924445.1 uncultured Armatimonadota bacterium
CCTTGAGACCCACAAGCATTCCCTGTAGCTGGCCTGTTTCAAGCATCGGGTAAGCCTCGTTAGCCATAACCGATGTTGGACAGAATAAGGTTGCGATTGGAGTTTTTCCTGCGCGCTGGAAGAATTGAACCCAGTACTTCACTGTGTCTGCTGCCGCATACTCGATAATCAACCCGACATCATCTGCCTTCTTGTAGTTGGCCATGACAGGAATCGTCGAGAGCTTGGTTCCCTTCACATCAGTGCCCAAAGCACCGTGGAGATCGTTAACCATTGCTTTCAGGAGGGATTGGATACCTTGCGGTGGCCGGAAGCCCCAGTTCACCCAGTCTTCACCATACTTATAGCCGGCTTTGTCAGCAATCCGCTGCGCGGTAGAGCCACCAAGGTCACGTCCCTGAGGGTCATTGAAGGCAAAGATCGCAAACTTCATCCGCTTTGAAACGATGAGATTCAACGTCGCTTCTAGCTGGCTTAAGTTCTCTGCAAGCGTTCCTGATCCAAAGTTACACGAGATGATCACGAGTTTGTCTTTGGTTTTTGGATCCGCAGATACGGTTTCGATTGTTTCGTAAAAGGACTTTGTTGGAGGGGTAATCGCTGGAGGAGGTAGGGGAACGTTTACCAAGAGCGGAATCGAAACCACTAACGCAAGCAGCATGTATAGGACACGTCGGTCCAGCTGAGGGATTCTCATAGTTCCTCCTCAAAGTACGATCCGCGTTCAAGGGAAAGCCAGAGGCGCAGTGCTGTTGCAAGGCCGCCGACGCCAAGACCGAAGTCGATGGCCATGATGGCTGGAGAGTTGACCTTCTTCAAGATCCAGTTGGCCATATTTTCGACGCGAAGGTTTGCTGTTAGTCCCTCATTCGGGATTGCATTGGTGATTGCCTGACCAATGGCTACCTGACCGAGCATGATAATGCCTGCGGAAACCAAAAGGATTGTGGCTTCCGTTGATCGGATACGGAAGGCTCTGTAGGCAGCGGAAACAATATAGAACGCGATGATAGAGAACATCGTCGCATCAAGGCTTTTCATCAAGCCGGAATAAGCAAATTCGTTTAGCTGATGTACCCACGGAGACTTGATGTATTCCTTGCCGATGTGTGCGATGACCATCACGATCATGCTAACGATCAATACAAGGGAATATGCCCAGCCGGATTGCGTTCGTGCCACCTTACGCATGTGTATCGAGACGAGGGAATACACACCGAGGCCCAATGCGAAGGACTGTAACACAGTGGTGATGTCTGAGAATGGCTTGATATACGATGTGAGGAAGTTCTTTTGATCGCTTTCAGGACCGCTCACTGGCCAGAAGAATTCAAGCGCATAGAACAATCCTGCGGCAAACGTCACTGCCATAATCAATGGACGTCGAAGCTTGGTTGGAACCAGTGTCAGCGCAAAGAAGAGGATGACGGAAACCACTGCCGCACCCGCAAGATGGGTGTAGAGAGCAGCTCCGTGTTGTACCTGAAACATCACTTACCTCCCTTTGCTGGAGAATAGTAGCTTGCCGCCGGCATGTCCTTGTCCTCAAACAAGTTTTTCACCAGAGGCATCTTGGCCATTGTCAGGAGGAAGCCCAGCATCACAGTCACAAGAATTCCGATTTTGACCCTGTCCTGTCCAATCATCGAACCAAGCAATGTGGGCTGGCGGGTGAGGTAGGCCGTTGCAGCGTAGTATTCATCCCCGATGATGACATAGTCGCAGCTGGCAATAAAGAATGGAATCTGGGTGGTGCTCGGCGTACCGGCTACTTGAATCGCTCCCACCATATTCGCGTTCTCAGCCATGATCAACGATTCTGCGAAGAAGGTTCCGAAAAGGAATGTTGCAGCATACTGCTCGCGCTGGATCATCCCCGCGACGCCAGCCGCATACGCAAACTGCTGGTTGGAGAGATACCGGACATCATCGGATGAAAATGCATCACTACGCCCAGCTTTGTTGTATGCCGAGCTAATTGCATCTTCTGCAATTGGCAACAATGCCGCTTCGTAGATAGGCATCTGAACCTTGGTTCCGTACCGTGCGGCGGCAGATGCGATGTTGGTACAAATCGCGAGTGCCTGCAACGTCACGACATCGATGCCGCCAAGACCGGATGACAACAGAATTCCGCGCCCCATCTCAACGGCGCGTCCGACAGCTTCATCGATTGCAGTCAATCCCG
>CAIYBQ010000499.1 GCA_903924445.1 uncultured Armatimonadota bacterium
AGCATTTTGCGCTGAAAGGCAAATGGCAGCTGCGATGATAACAAAGCGCCAACAAACCAAGCGGCAAGATACAGCTTCGGGAGGTCACGTGCCTTGATTGCATTTACGACAGCCACAATTGCAAGCGGCAACGCGATGCCAAAACCGATCAGAACCCAGTGGATGGCCGCCGTGCGCGTATCTGTATCTGCACGGGCTGCAAACAAAGGGTCTACACGCGTTGCATAAAACACCCACGCCGTCGTCGGCAGGGCAATGACTCCAGCCCCTATCGCAAGCAGCCAAGCGTGCAAATGGAAGCGCTTTTGGATGACATCACTCGTTACCCGGATACAAATGACAGCAAGCATCACATGTAAAACATCGTAGCTGTGGATGTTTCCAAGGAAGGCTGTAGCAATACCAGCGACGATGGCATCTTTGGTCGAACGCGATGATTCAGCTCTTATCCAGCTTGCGACCGCAACAACGATCAATGCCAGCGCAGGCGCAAAGAGCGGTGAATATACGCTGACCTGAAACACTGAGATCTCAGGTTGAAACAAGTCAATCGGCTGCCCTGTAAATCCACGCGCCGTACTAAAGCCGCCGAACAGGTAACCGAAACCGGATGCCAGACACGTAAACACAATTGCAAGCCGCTGATGATTTGCATCTTTGAAGATGCTTTGCGAAAGCTTTGCGATTGCGAAAACGAGGCCACCCACTCCAACCAGACGTCCGATATGGTACGCAAGTGGCCCACCGGTGACTTTGCTCAGCGCCCCGAGAATCAAAAACCAAATGTTGAACAGAACACTCTTCTGCGGCTCGATACAAAAGCGGTTTTCCTGAAAGAACTGCCCTTGCGCAACCTGCTTCATCCACGAGAGGTAGACAGCGGAGTCATCGATGTTATGTAACATCCATGTGTACACATGTCCACTTGGCGTCGACGAGGCAGCAACAATGTATGGAAGGCTGGACAGGAGCATAAGGGCCCCAGCGATAGAAGCCGTAAAACCATGTTGCTTAAGCCGTTGCACCATGTGATTGCTAATCGGTGAACGCCGTAATCGTAACGCGATGCCGACGGTATTCCCCCGGTTCGATTGTCATCAGACGGCCGGCTTCCCGCTCCGCAGCACGACCGAGGACCTTACACGTTGCAGGCTCGATGCCACAGACATACTCCCCTTGCCCCGTCATTTTCCACTGGGTGAAGTGCGGCAGCTCCTGCGTATTCCAGCTCACCTTGACACCAAACCGCAAGCGCTGATTGTAGAGCTCTGCAGTGACATCCCCCTGTGGCATATCGTGATAAAAACACTGCTCTGCGTAACCGCTGATTGGAGCAGTGAACATCTTGGCAGCAGAGATACCCTTTGCGGCTTCATCATCACGCGGAGTTGTGATCGTGCCATCTGGCAAGCGTAAAATCGTATCCTCGCTAAGTAGCGGCCAGCCGAAGTTGAGGTGGTAAAGCAGCATCAGAGGACTTGTTTGAAAGCCTGCATTGTGGACTGTGTCCGTGATCGTCAGGCTTGATTTTCCAATCGGAGTGCTAATCACGCGGCGAAGACGCAGGTTTTCGCCAAAGACCGTCGCTTCACGCATCGTGCCTTCGACATAGACTGTCGCCTCGTCCTCATCTTCCCAATCGGTCCATGCTCCCGTTTCCGCAGCCGGTATGTGCGACAGTTTTCCATGGATGCCTAGGGACTCATCGCCATCGACATTTGCAGCGCCCGCATTCGCGAGGCCACACCCGGTAAGCAAACCACCATGAAAGGTCTGCAGCCATCCACGCCCTTCGGGAACGAATGCATGGGGATGTCCCCAGCCAGTCGCAGAAACCCAGGCAAAGGGCATCCCGTTGTAGGTCGCTGCAGAAATGTCCATGCCGCGCGAGAACAGCACGGTGAAATCCAATCCGCCCCCGGAGCGGACCCGGGCAGCTTTTATACCCCCTTCGACGCCTTCATCGTAGGTAAAGCGTTCTACGCCGGCAACCTGAGTGAAATCACCCACGTACGCCGCGATTTGCCGTTTGGCCAGTTCCTTACCGTATAGCTGCATCCGACTCCTCCACCGCTGGCGCTGGCCAGCCATCTTCGTCCGTGAGTGCCATGACCGCCGCGGCCATTTCTGCCGCCCGCCGCCCGTGCCCCGCCCCACGGGAAACAACACATCCCTGTATCAACAACTCAACATCAAAGTGCGCCGAGCGTCCATCCCCGGAACCAGAAATCACACGATACTCCGGTAAACACCGATATTTGGCCTGCGTTCGCATTTGCAAGTCAGACTTTGCATCCGGAAGTCCATCCCCAGCAACAACATCCGCCAGCTGCTCTCCCAGAACACTACTCAAATAGGCCTCCAGGACATCCCAGCCGCGACGTAAGTAAACGGCCGCCGCAACCGCTTCGAAGAGCTCTTCAGCAATACGATCATCGGATGTACGGCCATCTTCAATCTCGGACTTCCCGGCGATGACCATCGATGTCAAGCCGAGCCGTCTTGCCGCCGCAGCAAGGGATGTTCGATTTACCATCACCTGCTCGCGCCGATTGAGTTCCTTAGCTGCGCCATCCTCAGGTGTACCTGCGAACAGCTTTCCCGCGGTCCAAAGCCTTACAACGGCATCCCCGAGATACTCGAGGCGTTCGTAGCTTGGTAGGACATCGGATGACGCACTCCTATGCGTGAATGCCTGGCGAAGAAGCGCATCCCCGGGAGCAATCCCCCACGCTACAGCAAAGGCGTCGATGAGTGGTGCAGTGTCAATCAATGAGTGCGTCCACAGCCTCCTGAATACGGCGAAGTCCCTCGTTTATCGCATCCATACTGGTCGCATACGAGAACCGCACAAAGTCTGGCGTCCCGAAGCCGCTACCGGGCACCACTGCGACGCCCTTGGATTCGAGGAGGTAGTCAGCGACATCATCCCCGGATGCCAGCACCTTACCCGCAGGTGTTTTCTTACCATACAGTCCACTGATGTTCGGGAAGACGTAGAACGCGCCTTGAGGCATGCGGCACCTGAAGCCTGGGATTGCATTCAGTCCAGCGACGATGACATCCCGGCGTGACATAAACGCGGCGCGCCACTCAGCAAGAAATTCCTGAGGACCATCGAGGGCAGCGACGCCGGCATATTGCGCAATCGATGTCGGGTTGGATGTGACCTGATCCTGGATACGTCCCATGGCGGCGACCAATGCCTTGTCACCCGCGACGTAGCCGAGGCGCCACCCAGTCATCGAGTAAGCTTTTGACATCCCGTTACACGTCAGCGTCCACTTCGCGATTTCAGGCGAAAGCGCCGCAACGGAGATGAATTCGCCATCGTAGACAAGCTTTTCGTAGATCTCATCGGAGATGATGTAAATGCCCTTGGACACCGCAAGCTCTGCGACTTCGCGGATCCGGCTGATCGGCCACATCGCACCCGTCGGGTTGCTCGGTGAGTTGATCACAATCACTTTGGTGCGGTCAGTGATGGCAGCCTCAATGGATGCCAGCGATGGAACGAAGTTATCGTCATCGGATGCTTGCACAACCACGGGAACACCGCCTGCGAGCTTTACCTGCTCCGGGTATGAAACCCAGTACGGTGCTGGAATGATGACTTCATCACCATCATCGATGAGGACCTGAAAAATGTTGTACAGACTGTGCTTGCCGCCGCAGGAGACGATGACTTCTGCAGGCGAAAAGGTCAGACCACTGTCACGCTGAAGCTTGTTGATGATGGCATTCTTCAGGGCAGGGATTCCTGCACTTGGCGTGTACTTTGTATAGCCCTTTGCAAGTGCATCGATGGCAGCAGCTTTGATGTGATCCGGCGTGTCAAAGTCAGGCTCACCAGCAC
>CAIYBQ010000500.1 GCA_903924445.1 uncultured Armatimonadota bacterium
AACAGGCAGGCAAGCGAGTCTGTATGGAAACTGGCCATGGTCAGTGATTGGGTAATCGGGGCCAGTGTCACCGGATGACCAAGCCACGTTTCGTAGCCGCTAAGCAGCGTTATTCCGAGCACTGCGACCATCGCAAAATGCACAAACGGCCGGCTGACCCGGTGCATCCCGTAAGCAACAAGAGCCGCAATCAGTAGGATCACAAAGTTGACAATGACCCCAAAGGATTCGAAAAAAGCTATCATCCAGCGCTATCCCTTGGATCGCCGATAAGCGTGTGGTCGATGCGAACAATGGTGGTGATTAGCCATTGGAATGGCTGATGGATAAAGCGGTCAATGATGCTGTCCAGGTAACAGCGTTCGATCGCGAGGCGATACAGGGTGGTCCTCACGGAAATTGGAAGCAGCTTTTCGTAAATGCGACCAGTTGCATCTAACTGGCCCATCGCACCAGAGTGGATATGCCTTGTATCCCGAAGCGCACTGGGTGCACGGAGAAACTCCAATGTGCGAACTGCGGCATGTCCACAGGCATGCCAAAGGGCAAGCGTCGTCCAGCCAAAGCCAAGTTCCATGAACATCAGGCCAAGCTGTGTCATCGATGCATGGGCTATAGAGCTCTTTACATCAGCGGTCGCGCGCCCGACGATGGTGCCGTAGAGCGCCGTAAGTGCTCCTATGACCACGATAACGCCACGGGCAAGAACGGATGCCTCAATGAGCGGAAAGACGCGGAGAATCAGATAAACGCCAGCATGTACCGAGAGTGCACCGTAGAAAATTGCACTGGTCGGCGTCGGCCCCTCCATCGCGCGTGGGAGCCATCCGGAGAATGGCAATTGCGCGGACTTGCCACACGCAGCGAACATCAACAGAAGGAGAACAACCGTGGCTTGTGGACCTGAGACGGCTGCAATCCCTCCGGGCATCACCTGATCAAACTCCGTGCTGTGAACGGCATGGTGCATGGTGGCGAGGGCTGTAAGGAGTCCGATGTCAGTGATGCGATATGTCGCGAAGACGCGCAGGCTTGCATTGACGGGATCTGACCGGTGTTGGAAGTAGGCGATAAGCAAAACGGATGTTAATCCAAGGAGTTCCCATCCAGCGGCAAGCAAGTCAAACGTTCCTGCCGAGTAGAGCAACATGCATCCAAATGCAAACAAGTGCAGCAAAAAGTAAAAGCGTACAAAACCTGGGTCACGGTGCATGTAGCGCTCGCTGAATGCGCTGATGACACCGACAAGCAATGCGGTCATCCCGAGGAATGGCAACGAAATCCCATCCGCACGCAGCTTCATTTCAAAATGAAAATCCCGGGTGTGGTACCACATGCCAACCGGCACGGTGATGGGACTGTAGTGCACAAATGTCTCACCAAACCAAGTCACAAGCACCGCTGCAAACATCATTACATAGAAGACATACGCCATTCTTGTGATGAAGCGCTCCGGAATCCGTGCGCCACACCACCAGAGTCCGCCAAGCGTAATACAGGCGACAGCCGGCAACAGTACAGCTATGGCCAGCGAAAGTTGATAGAGGGTCACGCGTACTGCTCCTGTACTTGCTTTATGAGCTTTGCGTATGGCAAATGCCCCATATGCCCTGCGTACCATTCACGGCTGTTATTGACCGTTGGCAGGCGTCCATGTTCAGGATTGTATGGCTGAAAAGCACCGTGCGAATAGAAATGGATTGAACCGCTGTCAGGATCGATGGTGGCAATGCGAACCCATTCGTTACGGATAATCTGATTGACTTCTGCATGCTGTGACATCGCGTGTTCCACGGCGGCTGGCTTTGCCTCGATGACCAGGAGGACCCGCACCGGTTCATGAACCTCAACCGTTTGCTTTGGCAGGCCGGTTCGAAGGTCTCCTGATTGACCATTTATCACGCCGACAAGGCCGGCGATGTTGTGTGGGAGCTTCGTCCCGCAGCCGTAGACCTCATTATCAACAGTGGAAAAGTAGTACTCGAGCGAGATCCCAGCACAAACCAGGCCGGCGGCCCCAAGATGCCCAGTGATGATTTGGCTGCTTGGGTCTGTGTTTGCATCGTATGAAATCAGGAATGCCCGCCGGTCCATGTAAAGAGATTCCGTCAGACTTCGCCGTCCAAAGATGGCTACCGCATTGGTTGCATGTCCATACTCAGGTCGCGCTTCTGACAAATGCTCAGAGCGTTCGCGGACGTGCCTCCGGGCAGCATCGGGTGTAGTGATGCCGCTCGCCAGCTCAAATCGCCGAACACGCTCAAGCGCATTGTCTGCGCCAGCGACACGGCAGCTACTGACCAGCTGTTCATAAAGTGCCTTATGCGTTTCGGGTAGCTGTTCGACATCGAAGAATTGACAGTCATCAGTGGTGGTGTCATGGCACCCGGCAAGGAACCATGTTCCGTCTGGTATTGGGTAGCCCATTTCAACCAGTCGTTGACGTACCACAGGTTGATTGGCCATCATCGCGAAAATACGGGCGTTCGGACCACCCCGACGACCACCGCATGCTCCACAGTCGTAGGCACTCTCGTGAGGGTTGTTTACCGTCGTCGCCCCGTGGCCCATCAGGACCACTAGAGGAGAAAGTCGGTCAATAATCCCGGATGAACGCAGCAGGCCAAGCACTCGATCCGCGCGCTCCTCGACGTTGAAGCCATTCGCAAGGCCTTCAGCCTTATCGTGCGCCGCATCCGATGTATTCTCAAACAGCATTTCGGTACGCGG
>CAIYBQ010000501.1 GCA_903924445.1 uncultured Armatimonadota bacterium
CAGCGGACAACGATGGTCCACTTTCGTGGAATGGGAGCGCTTGACGTTATCGGAATGGCGAATGTCGCAGGCGTCCATTGATCACCGCATGCAGGCAAGTTGCCGATATGTGTTTCATTCACAAAAATGCGTTTTGCGCCGTAGCCAGCATTGACGCCAAAAGCATCCAGCGACAGTTTCACAGATGTCGTTTGGGCGAGGTCGGCATCGGATGCCTCGACAGGAGCTGCCGGGCGAACCGCAACGGCATCCTCACTAAAGACAGGAGTCGCTTCGCGCAGCACGCCTGGGAATGTCTTTGGTGACAGCTTGATCTGTGCATCATCACCGAACGGTCGCTCGGCGATGACATGGACTTCGCAGCGCGTTTCGGATTCGCTACCCTTAATTTCAACTGTAAATTCTTTGCCTGTCTGCGCGGTGATGTCAAAGCCTGCCATCTCCCACATCCGGGCCGTTTTGCTTGGCATCCCATCGATTGCATATCCGGCAAACTGATTGATCGCGCCCTTGGTTTTTCGCGTTGGCTCTACGGATTTTCCGTTGATTTCGATGACTGGTAATGTTGGATAGCCGATGACCATCAGCTCACGCTGCCCGGTCGCGAATGGCGCGAGGCTAATCGTTTTGATATTAGGATTTCGGTTATCGGAGACGCGCACAATGGGAGCCATTTTGACCATCGGGCCGCGGGCAGTCCCGGGGCGCAGCTCGATCGCGATGGTCTCGTACGCTGGAATCGTGACCGTGCACTCATCCCCTGGCGTAAAGGCAAATGGCAGCTCTATTGTGTATGGGTAGACGGTTCGACCGCTCCACGGCTGGCCGAGTTTGCCCGTGAACAGCGTTGTGGAATCGAGCATGAAGGTGATTGTTTTTGTGGTCGGGGCAGGGTTTCGAATGACCAGCGTGCCAGTCTTGCCACTTTCCGCAAAGCCTATGAAGCCGTAGGGCGCACCTTCATCCGGGCGGCCACCGATATAAACGGTGTTGATCAGGTCAGCGCGGCGGCTATCGGCCCATTTGTGGATGGCAATCAGTGCCTTCCATTCAGGAGGCGTGACAGATTTTGGTGAGAGGTACCACTCTCGGAGAAGGGTCCCGCGACCGTAGTGCATCAGGATGTAGTCACACCAGTCCCGGTACGTGTCTGTCGGGAGGGACATTTGGCCGGCGGCGTTACGGATAATCCCGTGGGTCATGATGGCACTGATGGGGAACCACGGCCGGTCTGCGGGATCGCCCCACATCCGCCAGAAATAGACATCCCGGTCGGTGCTCGCCTGCGCCCGCCCGCTCAGCTCGGGGGTGTTTGCATTAAAGCCATCATCCCCTGCGAGCAGCCAAACCGTATCGGCATGATTCAGCCAGCCGGGCGCGTGCCAGGTCCAGTTGGTGGCATTGATAAAGACGCCTTTTTCCTTTGGATAGCGCGTCGCGCGGATAAAGCCATCCATTTCGGCTTCGTGGCCATGGCGGTCGGTTGGGATGGTGTTTGAGAGGTGGTTGAAGTCGAATTTGTAGTAGCGGATTGCGCCGGTGTCTGTGAGGGCTTTGAGCTGGCTGGTTAGTGCGGCATTGTATTCGGGCTGCGCGAGGGAGTGGTGTTCAAAGTACTGCGAGAAGTAGGGGTTTGCTTTGGCGCGTTTGTAGCCGGCGGATGTGCCCCACGCGATGTCATTTGTGGTGTTGTCGGCGGCGATCCAGAGACCGAGGGCGGAGCCGGATTTGCGGAGGTTTTGCCCGAGCGTACCAAGGGTCTGCATCCCGTTTGGGAAGAGGCTTTTCGCGGGTTGCCAGACGGAGCGTCGATCCTGCCAGCCGTTGTCAGGAACCATCGCATCGATGCTGATTCCGCTCCCTGCGAGTGGCTTTTGGAAGGCGGCGAGGGTTTTGTTGAGGTTGTCTCCTCGGATATCTTTGCCATCCGGGTCAAACCAGTTGTTGTAGTGGGTGAGGGCGCGTGCGTTGCTTGCGGGGCGGCTGTAGCGAAGGACGGTTTGTTCGGCGGATGCGCCTTTGTTAATGGCTATACCCGTGATGGTTTGGCTTTGGATGACAAAGCCTGGCCCATTTGTGGCGGGTTGTGGGATTGGAAAGTGGATGGCGCGTACGAGGCCGGGTGTTGGCTTGGCTTCCTGGTCTGCGCCGGCGTAGTCGATATAGCTGTGGTTCCCGACGCGTTCAAACCGGTGGGCGTATGCGGCGGGCTGGTTGCCATCCGTGTGGCGCGTGAGCATCGTGGGGTTCTCGGGCAGCAGCACAATACTATTGCCGATGACGATGGGTTCGCCGCGTCCGCCGCGGGTGACTTGTTTGGTTGTTGTAAAGCGTTCGACTTCGATGTGGAGGGGTGTGGTGGATG
>CAIYBQ010000502.1 GCA_903924445.1 uncultured Armatimonadota bacterium
CGACCTATGTGGAAGCGGCGCGCGCATTTGGCGCCCGAATCCAAAAAGAAGCAAAAGGTGGAACTGCGGAGCGAATCACGTGGGCATTCCAGACAGCGCTTCAGCGTAACCCAGCGCCTACTGAGCTCGCGACGCTGCGCGGTGTCTATGACAAGCACCTTGCGAGCTACAAAGCAGACCCTGCGGCAGCAGATGCCTACTTGAAGACGGGCTTTGCGCCGGTCCCGGATGGCAGTGACAAACCGGAACTCGCCGCCTGGTCCCACATCGCACGCATTCTCATAAACCTCCACGAAACGATTACACGACAATGAGCCAACCAATCAACATCCAGGATGAGCTGAAGCAGGCAAACGCACAGCAAATGACGCGCCGCGCACTGCTCGGCCGCACGACACAAGGCCTTGGTCTCGTCGCACTCGCATCGCTTGGCCTCCCCGGCGTCGCAGGCGTGGTGAATCCTCAGACAGGTGGAGCCCTCGCCGGAAGCAAGGCGCTGACCGGGCGGGGCAAAGCCAAGCGGGTAATCTGGCTGAGCATGGCCGGCGGGCCAAGCCACCTCGAGACATTCGATCCCAAGCCAAAGCTTGCGGAGATGAATGGCAAGCCGATGCCGGAATCGATGACCAAGGGTCAGCAAATCGCTCAGCTCCAAGGGTCGCCGCTGATCTGCTTTGGCCCCCAGCATCCGTTTCAAAAGTTCGGCAAAAACCAGACCGAAATCTGTTCGCTGTTCCCGAAAATCGGTTCGGTCATTGATGACATTTGTCTGATTCGCTCGATGACGACCGATGCCATTAACCACGACCCGGCCCACATGTTTATGAACACCGGCTCGCAGATCGCGGGGCGGCCAAGCATGGGCTCCTGGCTGACGTATGGCCTTGGAAATGCCGCCAAGGACTTGCCCGGATTTGTCGTATTGACATCCCTCGGACGCGGCGGCCAGAACCAGCCGATCGCCGCGCGTCAGTGGTCGAGCGGCTTTTTGCCAAGTAAATACCAAGGTGTTCAGCTCCGCGGTAAGGGTGATCCGGTTCTCTACCTCACCAACCCAAATGGCGTTACACGTGACCAACAAGGGATGGACATCCAGGCCATTAATGCCCTGAATAAACATCACAATACGTTCGTGGATGACCCGGAAGTCGCGACGCGCGTGGCGCAGTACGAGCTAGCATTCCAGATGCAGGCAAGCGTCCCGGACCTCATGGACCTCTCCAAAGAATCCAAGGAAACGCTTGAGCTGTACGGGTGTACTCCTGGGGATGGCAGCTTTGCGAGCAACTGTCTCCTCGCACGAAGGCTGGCGGAAAAGGGCGTTCGCTTCATCCAGCTGTATCACAAGGACTGGGACCACCACGGCGGCATCAAAAACGAAATCGTGTTCAAGGGCGAGGAAATTGACCGTGCCTGTATGGCGCTGATCACGGATCTGAAGCGCCGCGGGATGTTTGATGACACGCTGATCGTGTGGGCGGGCGAGTTTAGCCGTACCCCGATGTCACAGGGCGGCTCTGGGCGCGATCACCACAACAAGGCGATGTCGGTCTGGCTTGCAGGCGCCGGCATTAAGGGTGGGATGGTTTATGGCGCATCGGATGACCTCGGCTACGCAGCCGTCGAGAACATCACCACAGTGCATGACCTCCACGCAACGATGTTGCATCAGTTTGGCATCAGCCACGATGCGTTCAGCTTCAAGTTCCAGGGCCTGGATGCAAAGCTGACAGGCGTCGAAGGTGCCAAGGTTATTAAGCAGATTCTTGCCTGATGTCGGCTGTCAGTTGATGCGTAATTGACGCGTGCGTGTGGCTTGCAGCGGAACGAATGCCGTGAGCCACACGTATCAATCATGCTACAATCGCCTCACCCGCGAGACAGTGACATCCCATGGAAAACGGCCCAGAAACTACATCCCAAGCACCCACGACCGCATCGTCAACCGATGAGGTAACGGTGTCCAATGTCTCGGCACCTGAGACCGTGGCAAATGATGCGTTCACTGAATCTGATGCTAATGATGACGAAACGGTAGATATCGTCGCTGCGCAAGCTGTTGAACCAGAAGCTGTACCTGACACGGAAGCAAGAGAGTTTCAGGAAGCCCCAGTCCCACAGCCAGTTCACATCTTCGACTTGGGGGAGGATTTGGGTGTACATCCCGACGCGCCAGCATTTGATATGGCTGAGGAAACCGTCGAGCCGATGGTTTCCCACGAAGGTGCTGATGAGCCCGTTGTTGATATCCAAAGTGATGATGACGAATTAGAAGCAACCATTGCCGTAGAAACTATCCAGGAACCGGTTTCGATGGCATCGGCCATAGGTGCTGATGATGAAATTTTTGAGCAGGTAATGGGCTCCAGCCGCGCGGAAGACATCCCGGTTCCACGCCGCTCCAAACCCGGTAGTATCCCGCTCCCACCGCAGGTCACCGAGGAACAACTTCGCCGTCAGCGTAGCGCTGCACCAGCTCCGGCAGCTGCGGATAGCAGAGGCCACAAGCATCCGCTCCCAGCATCCCAGGGCGGTACTCGGCGTTCGGGACCAAGTGGGCAAACATCCCCAAGGCCATCGCAGCCCAGTGCTCCGCAGGCCGTGGATGTGATTTGTCCGAAGTGTCAACGTACCACGAGTACACGCTTTACATTTTGTATGAAGTGCGGCACAGATTTCCCAGTTGGATATGTCGCCAGCCTCACTGGACACAGCCCCCAGGCGGCAACGGCCGGCGGACGGAGCGGTGTCCGCGACACACGAACAACGGTCAGACAGATCAACAGTATCCACGAAGCCCGGGGAAATGGAACATCCGGCCACGGGATGGGAACCGCGCAGGCATCCGGCGAGGAAGAGCTGCCGCGCCTGCACGCTGGGATGTTGGCTAACCCATTTCTGGTTGCGTTTTTGTCGTTCCTGATGCCAGGGCTTGGGCACATGCTGATAGGCGAACACAAAAAAGGGCTACCTTGGTTGTTTGCCGGCATCGCGGCGATGGCCTTTCTACCATCCTGGACATTTTTGATGTGGGTTCCGCTGTTGCTGCGTGTATTTTCGGCCATTAATTCCTATCAACTGGCGGTCATCAAGCAGGGTGAACAGCAGCGCAGTCCGTATGATGCGGATGATGACGCATAAGCATTGAGTACACCCGCCGGGCTGTTTGCCAATAAGTCGCGTATTTTGCTCTTTGGGGGAAGCTTTGATCCTCCGACGCGCGCCCACTCAGTCATCGCAACGCTTGCGGCAGCGACGCTGGGCTCCGACCTGACCCTCTGGATTCCAAACCAGGTATCGCCGTGGAAAGACCAAGCGCTGGTTACGCCTGCGGCGGCCCGTGTTGCGCTGGCAGAGGCCGCGACGATGGGCATCGATGACATGGACGTTTGGACGGTAGAAGCGGAGCGACCAGGTCCAAGCTTTACCTTCGAGACAGTGCTGGAAGCAAGGCGGCTGGCGGGTCCGGATGCCAAGCTTTGGTTTCTCTGCGGCGCGGATGTGCTAGCCGGAATAGCAAGCTTTCGTGAGGCGGATGTCATTTGCCAAACGGTACGGATTGCGGCCTTTGATCGACCGGGGTTTGACAGCGTGGCTGACATCATTTCGCAGCTGCCACCGCAATGGCGGGACATCACCGATGCTATTCCAACGCCCGAACCGGTGGACATGAGCAGCACGGCGGTCAGGGATGCGTTGCTATCCGGAGGGGATGTGAGCGACTTGCTCCTCCCTGCCGTGGTCGAGCAGATTGTTGCGCGTGGGCTGTATGGAACCGGCCCAAAGGAGCAGAAAGTAGTGTAAACAGCGGCTCCGGAATCTTTTTCGTTCGATGGACGGGCTTTCCGGTAGAATTGCACCATCTCACAGAATCGTAAATACACAATGCCGCATGAGCTGCGTGGCATTTTCCATTAACCAAAAGGGCACAGAGTGGCTAAACAGCAAATTCCATCAGAAGAGAAAAAAAACCTTATTCTCGAAATCATAGATGACCGCAAGGCAGAAAACCCGGTAGTCATCGACCTGCGTGACAAAGTAAATATCGCAGACTTCTTTATTATTTGTACCGGCCTTGCCGTACCGCACATCCGCGCCATCGCCGAGCACGTTCTCGACACGATGGAAGACCACAACATAGCCAAGCCATCCGTTTCGGGTGAGGAAGTTGCGGAGTGGGTTCTTGTTGACTTTGGGGATGTCATTCTCCATATCATGAGCGAAGAGGCGCGTGAACGTTACAAGCTGGAGGTCTTCTGGACAACGGTTCAGCCTAAGGGTGCGCTCCCGCCACACCCTGGTTCGCTCCCGACGTATCCACTTGACCGTGTTCTTGCTCCGACGGCTGAGAATCAACCTGCAATCCGTGACCCACGTGATGAACCTGTGAAGGTAAGTCCTGTGGATGACGACTGGGATGATGACGAAGATGAAGGCGACGATGCATCCGGTTCGCATGAGTTTGGCGAGTTCCCGACCGAGGCTGACTGGTCGGATGATGAGCTGGACGACTGGGATGACGACGACGAGGAAGACGATGCCGATGGGACAGAGACCTTC
Organism: uncultured Armatimonadota bacterium; assembly: GCA_903924445.1. Lineage (GTDB taxonomy): Bacteria > Armatimonadota > Armatimonadia > Armatimonadales > Armatimonadaceae > CAIRTT01. The sequence goes on from CAIYBQ010000502.1 coordinate 4,561, forward strand.
TTCCGTGTTGCGGATGAGGCCGTTGCCCCTGTGGATGAACCTAAAGAGGACTAACGGAACCTGGCACACAATGTGTGCCGTCCAAATGCAACCATGAGCGAATCTCAAACGCATTCGACATCTGACGAACAACCGCCCTGCACATCGTGTGGGCGGTTGTTTGGTATAAATGACCGCTTTTGTGGCAGCTGTGGCGGGCCGCGCCCGCGGGTTTGCACAGCATGTTCAGCGGTGAACCTCCCGGGTGCGAACTTCTGCAGTCAGTGTGCGACAAAGCTCTTCGAAGCGGCGATGGCGGCATCGGTGCCAGAGCTGGTAGTGGATGCACCTGACGAGCAAGTGGTTGCTGATGTCACTGAACCGGACGCAGATTCGGGTCCAGCAAACAGTTCTGATGCGCAAAGCGCAGACGGCGTTGAAGTAGTCGAAGAGGGTTACGTCAGCGTGAAGCCGATGCTCGAAGGGACGAAGCTCTTCGCCGCTGAGCAGGAAATCACGCGGCAAATCGCTCAAGCAAACCTGCAGCGAGTACGCGCACAGTACACAGATGCCCGCAAGACCTTGCGCGCTATCATTCAGATGTACACCAATGTACCGAGTGCGTTGATCGCTCCGGCGCATGAGCTCCTCGGCGACCTGGATGCCAGTGAGCAGCGCTGGGAAACAGCTCTCGAGCACTATCGCAGTGCGCAGGCAGCCGACCCCAAGCGTGCATCCAGTGAAACAAAAGTCGGCAAAATGACCGTTCAGATCGCCGATGAAGAAGCGATGAAAAAGCTGGGTATCGCGGCCACGCCAGTCCTCGACATAGAGGAAGCGCAAAACCAGCTGGCCATCGCAACGGGCATCTCACTGGTGCTCCCGGGAGCCGGCCACTTGCTGCTCAAGCAGCTCACCAAAGGCGCACCACTGCTTGCCATCTTTGTCACAGCTGTAACCGTCTCAATCGCGACGCGTGAAGCCCCGCAAATCAACACAACTGCCAAAACGATGGTCAGCAAGACGCTTGCCGCGCAGGCGCAGCAAATGCACACCATGCATCTGGTGGCAATAGGTGTTGCTATCTTTGTGTATGCTGGCACCCTCATGGACCTGATGGCACAGAGCAAGCGCAAGCAGGTCAGCAAGGGCATTAATCCCGTGCCGGCAGGCGATCCCAAAGACTGGGACATTTAGCCTCCCGGCACAAAGCTCACTCGATTACCGATAGAGTGCGGTCTGAACCTGACCCTCATTCGTAGGTCCGATCAACCGCTGGTCAAGCCCCTGGAATGGGAACCGTAGCCGATATGGATCTAAGCCGACCGCATCCAGAATGGTTGCCTGCAAATCTCGAATCGTGACTTTACCGCTTGCGACCTTGTAGCCAAGCTCATCGGTCTCGCCATGGATATAGCCCTGCTTCATCCCACCGCCTGCCATCCACATACAGAACGCATGTGGGTGATGGTCACGACCAAGATACGTCGAGCCGCCGCGCGCCTCGTTCATCGGGGTACGGCCAAACTCACCACCCCAGACAACCAGGACATCATCGAGGAGACCGCGCTCCTTGAGGTCCATCACAAGCGCCGCGGCAGCCTTATCGGTCTGCTGACACTTCTGTGGGAAAGCTGTCATAAGGTCATCGCCGGGGCCCGTCCCGTGGATGTCCCATCCCCAGTCATAGAGCTGCACATACCGCACACCCTGCTCCACCAGACGGCGGGCAAGGAGGCAGTTCTTCGCAAAGCTTGCTTCTGCGGGGTTGGTGATGCCGTAGCGCTCCAGCGTCTCTGGCTTTTCTTTGCGGATGTCGGTGACTTCCGGGACCGCCATCTGCATCCGGTAGGCAAGCTCATACTGCTCGGTACGGGCGATGGTTTCACGGTCACCGGTGCGCGCCGAGTCGAGTTTATTCAGCGTTGAAAGTGCATCGAGGGTGCGGCGGCGACTCTGGCGGTCGATGCCCTTTGGATCCGAGAGGAACAAAATCGGATCGCCCGCTGCGCGGCATTGGACGCCCTGATACACAGATGGCAGGTAGCCGCTACTCCAGATGCTCTTGCCTCCCGTTGGGTCTGTTCCACCGCTGAGCAGGACCACAAATCCGGGAAGGTTTTTATTCGATGAACCAAGGCCGTAGGTAATCCAGGAGCCCATCGATGCGTTTCCAGGGAAAGCATTACCGGTGTAGATAAACATTTCCGCTGGCGAATGGTTGATTTGGTCAGTGACCATCGAACGGACAAGCGTGATCTCATCAGCGATTTTAGAGGTGTATGGAAGCTGTGAGCTCACCCACATCCCGGCTTTACCGTACTGCGCAAAGGAGTGCGGGGATCCCAGGATTTTTGGAACTCCCTTGATGAATGCGAAGCGCTCCCCTTTCATCAGCTCTGCGGGACAGTCCTGACGGTCAAGACGCTTCAAGGTTGGCTTGTAGTCAAAGCAGTCAAGCGTTGGAGGCGCGCCGCTCATGTGGAGGTAGATGACGGCCTTGGCACGGGCCTTCTTCTTTGGGATAGGCGGAATGCCATCCGGTTGAGGCTTTGGCGCCGCGCCAGCATCATCGGTCATTAGGGTTCCGAGCGCCATCGCGCCGATGCCAAGACCAGCGCCCCGGAGGAGCTCGCGGCGTGTTCCGGCCTCGCCGGCCAGCCAGATTGGGTGTTGTGTATCGATTTTCATGGTGGCTGCTTCGCTCTCTAGTTGATGGTCAGAACCTGGTCGAGGTTGAGGATGACATTGGATGTGACTGTCCACGCAGCGGTATCCACGATGTCGAGATTCTTCGGCAACGGATGCGCAGCAGGATCGGCGAGTTGTTTGGCGCTCTCCATATCCTTGCTGAGGCGTGTGCGTTCCGCGGTCAGGAGTGCGACGACAGCATCAATTTGCTTTGCGGATGGCTTTTGCAATGTGGCATTTTCAAGTGCCCAGGCTGCACGCTGGCGGTCTGTCCCTTTGCTTTCGGTCAGCACTCGGATGGCGTAGCCTTGTGCAAACTCGATGTATGCAGGGTCGTTGAGTGTGACCAGTGCCTGCAGAGGCGTATTGGTTGGCTGACGCCGAAGCGTACACGCTTCACGGCTGGGCGCATCAAAGGTTGCCATACTTGGGTATGGAACAGTCCGGCGCCAGAAGGTGTAGAGGCCGCGACGGTAGCGCTCCGCTCCCATGCTTGTCGGATAGTTGCGCTCACCATTGAAGGCTGCCTGCCAGAGTCCATCGGGCTGCGGCGGGTAAACGCTTGGCCCACCGATGGTCGGAGTCAACAACCCCGATATCGCCAAGGATTGGTCGCGAACACCTTCTGCATCGAGGCGGCGGCGGGGATAGTGGGATAGATGAACATTCCGCGGGTCGCGACGCTCAGCGACCGAGCTTGCGAGGGAGGTGCGACCATAGGTGTCCGTGAGCACGATTTCACGGATGAGCTCTTTGACATCCCAGTCATGCATAAACATCACGGCCAGCTGGTCGATAAGCGCCTGGTTTGTCGGCAGGGCACCTTGGATTCCGAAGTCCTCTTCCGTTTCCACGATGCCTCGCCCGAAGAGCTGTGCCCAGATCCG
>CAIYBQ010000503.1 GCA_903924445.1 uncultured Armatimonadota bacterium
CAAGTCCCAGAAGAGATCCATGTCATGTGACAGGTCAAAGACCATCACACCCTGGGTCGTGGCGCAGGCGGCTTGGAGAACTTTACGCAGGTCGTTCTTATCCCGCCCCTTGAACTTATCGAGGGAAATGCCGGCGTAGACCAGAGACTGATCATTTACAGCACGATTGGAAAACTGTCCGGCAGCTTCTACTGACTCCCCCACCGAAATGCCCTGCTCGGCAGCATCACGCATGGACCCAATTGGGTAGTAACACCCAGTGATGATCAGGTCCACCAGATTCGCCCAACCAGTCCGGCGGAAGGAATCGGTGTGAAAGCGAAGACCAACCTGAAGGTCATCCGCGGCCCAGTTTCCACCGACTTCCGGGTAATCGGGATACCAGGAACCAACATAGGTCCCAACTTGCATCGTTGGACGCTCTGTTTTGACGGTTTTGACCGTTTCTGCCAGCCAGTTACGGAGCGTGAGGGCCCGAAATGTTAGCCACGCATCGTAGAGGGGCCCTGGGACAACGCGACGTTGAAGCGTTGGCCATCCGACTTCCCAGCGGAAGATGTCACGTGGCCAGTCAACCGGCTTTTGCATCCACTTTTCAAACTCCACCCGTGTGGTGTCTGACATGTCTGCGTTGATACTCGCAAAGCGGAGGCGGTCATCAAACAGGATGCCATCGATGTCGTAGTTATGCGCTACCTCTATCAGGAGATTCCGCAGCCGGTGGCGAACGGCAGGGTACAGCGGATTCATCATCAAAGGAATTTGACGATCGGTGCGCTTCCCCATCGGGATGAACGCAGGACGGACCAGCATTTCGACGACGACGCCGGCCTTCATCTTTTCTTCAACAAAGAGCCCGGCAGCTGAGCTGAAACCTACGATGAGATTTGAACCAACAGGCAGTTGAAGAACCGCAGGATTGAAATTCGCCGCCTTAAACTGCGCCAACACCTTGTAGCTATTATCAACAAGTGCTATTACCGCACCATCCGCGAGTTTTGGAAGCTTACTCGCATCCGTGTACAGCGCCAAATCATCCAACTGCCGTGGCGGTTGATTCACCCGGTCGCTCAGCAGATAGGCTGACTCTTCTTCGCCATCCACCCGGATTCGCAGCTCAGGCTCACAGAGAACTGTCTGCCATTCGGGTCGCTTCGCTCCCGGTCCGCGCTCTGGAAAGTGTGAATGCCCTTCGGAAAAAGCATTCATGCTGACAAACAGAGACAGCTTGTTTTCGCGAGCCTTCGCGAGCATCACCGCCAGCGGGTCAAACTCCTTTGGTAGCGTTCTCCCCTTCCACTCCGTCATTTTTGGAGCGATCTGCGATGGATAGAGCACTTCACCAACAATCGGCTTGATGTCCAGCACAATCGTATTGAAGCCGGTTTCCCGAATCTTCTTTACGAGCGCGTCAATTTTCTCGACCGTGTTGATACGTTCGAGATTTGCGGTTGCATCAATCCAAAGGACACGGCCCTGGAGGCCATCCGCCCGAGTGAGCCGCTGTGCGATTCCATAACCATTTCTCGACTCATCAAAGGATGGAGAAATGACGTGCGGGAACGGCACATACGGATTTGGCTGAATCGGAGGCATCACATCCAGTGGCGTCTGAGCAAATGCCCCCGCGACCAGTGAAACCATCACTGCAACCGAACCTGCGATGCGGTTTGTAAACATCAAGCCTTTAGACTTTTTATGCACCGTAGATGGCACCGTATTTCGTTGTCAAGTAAGCAATGTAAGGCTCTGCGCTAAACGGCGCATTACAGGATTTCTCGACCAGTTCCGTCGGGAGGAAGCGGCGGCCTGGGTGATGGACGTTTGTTCGCATCCAGCCTAAGAGGCGGGAGTAGTCAGCATTTTCGATGTCTGTTCCGAGACCTGGCGTCTGTGCAAGCGCTGCATCGTAGAGCTGTGCAGCAAGCACGGTACCCACCGAGTAGGTTGGGAAGTAGCCGATCAAACCAGCCGACCAATGAACATCCTGAAGACAACCCTGTGCGTTGTTAGGTACATCGATACCAAGATACTCCTTAACCTTAGCATTCCATGCATCCGGGAGATCCTTGACCGCAAGCGTCCCTTCGATGAGCTGCTTTTCGAGTTCAAAACGCATCAGGACGTGGAGGTTGTAGGTAACTTCATCCGCTTCTACACGAATGAGCGAAGGTTGAACCTTGTTGATCGCTTTGTAGAACTGGGCCAGTGAGACATCATCGAGGACTCCCGG
>CAIYBQ010000504.1 GCA_903924445.1 uncultured Armatimonadota bacterium
ACTTGCGGAATGCTGCCGATTTGGTAAAGGCCGTGGTCAAAGCCGATTCCAGCAATCGCTCCCTGAAGGACAAAGCCAATCAGGAAGATGCCGTGTGCCATGAACTTCTGGTTGATGATGGTGTGAATGAAGATGGCTTCGGCGGCGAGGATAAACAGCTGCGGGAGGGAGATACCAAAGCCATAGGTGAAGTAGAGCGCGAGGTTTGTATCCGGGCTACCCTTGATGATCTGGAGAAGCAGACATCCAGCGATCACAACCAGTGTTGTCGTGACCAGCATCAGTGCGAGGGCGACAAACTTACCAACCGCAACCGCGGAGCTGCGCGTTGGCAGAGCATCCATGATCTGGTCGCAGCGAACCCCACGCTCACGCCATACAAGCTCACCCGCATAAAACGTGATCAGGATGACGTAGAACAGCATAAAGCTAGTGAAACCAGTTTCGACCATAATCCGCGTTACAGGGAGGACGGCATTGTCAAATGTCTTGTCAGCATTCCAGACGTTGATTGTCAGGAGCATCAGGCCGGCGACCATGATGATTTTGTAGGTCACGCCCTTGACGATGTCGCTGTAGGTTGCCCGGGCGATACTCAGCATTGATGCTAAAAAGGTTAGCGGCTGAGTAGGGTAGACGGGCAGGCTGGTTTCGATAATCGGTGTGTTGGTGGCTCCCTTGGATTTACCCTTGGATGCTTTGCTTGCCTGGCCGGCACGGGATGACTTGAATTGAAAGGTTCGGAAGCCACCCGCTAAGAGTGCTGCCGAGATTGCTACCCAGATGGAACGGTTGACAAGCAGTGATCCTGCAAGCGTAATCTGCCTTGTGTTCTTCTCAAAGACGGTCCAGTAGCGGGCATCGTAGCGCATCGCAGCGAGGCCAAACGGGTCGAGGAGCGCTCCGATGTAGCGGTTGTCCATGCTTTGGATGAGCGTCTGGCTGGCTGCGTAGCCAACGAAGAGGCAGACACCCATGATGTAAATCGCCATCACGGAGCGGCTTGCCGCACCAAAAACGAAGAAGAGTGCACCGGTGAGTATGAGGTTGGGGACAAGCAGTGCGGTGTAGAGATTCAGGTAAGTCCGGATATCAAAGGGTGCCAGGACATTTGGATCGACCCACGGCATCACAGAGCCAATCATCATCCCAAGTGGTAGAGCCATAAAGACGAGGAAGGACAGGAGGAGGCTGCCGATGTAGCGGCCGAAGTAGTAGTCCTGCTTGCGCATCCCGGTGGCAAACAAAATGTCATGCGTCCCGGTCTCAAAGTCGCGCTGAATCGCCGTGCCGACAAGTGCCGCGGAAATAATCGATCCAAGAGCCGCGATAATCGTCAGGATCATCGCCGCCATGCCAGGACTGGTTGCCTTGATTGGGCCATCGCCACCACCGACCTGCACAAAGTCCGTCGCGACCACACAAAAGCTCATGATGGCCAGAATCAGCACAAACATCCACGTGCTGATCTGTCTCAGACGGAACCGTAGTTCGAATAAGATGATGGCTTTCATTTGGCGCCATCCGCTGTGAACAGGAAGTATGCATCCTCAAGGCCGGGTTTGACGGCATCAAATCCTGCAGGACACTCATCCGCGGTAACGGTCACAACCGGCTTTCCGGCAACGAGGCGCTTCGAGACAACCTGCAGGGTTTTCTCGATTTCACCAAGCTCATGCTTTCCAACGGTGCGGCGGAACAGCTTTCCGCTGACATCGGCGATGACAGTTTCTGGCGTCCCGTGCGCGACGACACGTCCTTTGGCGATGATGGCAACGCGCTCACAGAGCTCTTGGACATCTTCAACAATGTGCGTCGAAAGGATGACTGCCGCGCGTTCACCTGCTTCGGCGAGGAGGTTTAGGAAGCGGTTTCGCTCCGTAGGGTCAAGGCCGGCTGTGGGTTCATCCACGATGATAACGCCCGGGTTTCCGACAAGCGCAATCGCAATCCCGAGGCGTTGTTTCATGCCTCCGGAGTAGCCACCAACGGCCTTTTTACGCGCATCCCAGAGGTTTACCTGTCGCAGAAGCGTCTCCGTAAGCTCTTTACGCTCTTTCGAATTCTTGATGCCTTTGAGCTCGGCGAAGTGGTCAAGCGTTGCCTCGCCGCTGAGCGTTGGGTAGAAGCCAAACTCCTGTGGGAGGTAGCCAAGCGTTGCGCGCATCGCGTCTTTCTGGCGGATGACATCCACTCCATTTAGCAAAACGCTGCCGCTGTCCGGCTCCTGCAGGGTGGCGATTGTGCGCATTAACGATGATTTTCCGGCGCCATTTGGCCCAAGGAGTCCATAGAGTCCAACCGGGATGGAAAGGCTTACATTGTCAAGAGCATGGACACCATTTGGGTAGGTTTTCGAGATGTTGGAGATTTCAATCATGGTTTGTGCTTTCACGAATCGCAGGTCGGCATTGCGATGGAAATTGTGTTTTTCGGCTTTGCTAACACGACAAATTGGCCTATATTTCCATACAGCGTACAGCAATCATGGTGTCAAGTCGACCATGACATCGCTTTGCAAACTGCGTGCATCCAGCACCTGTATGACTTCCATCCCGGTATGATGCCGGTGTGATGTGTTTCAAGTTAGGGTGTCATTTGGCATCCAAATGTCTGTCGAGTCAATCCAAGAATAGCATCCAGACGGATTCACACGAGCACCATTGCCTAGGTGAAGATTTGATTAAGATGACCGGGATGGTTGTGCCTTTGGATTCCATTGCCGGGTGCATGTGGAGCTGAGATTTGCAAAGTAACGCAACGCCCCCGAAGCTGACATTGGTTACACCGGTCTGGAACAAGGCTGGTTATGTTGGCCGCATGATTGCATCGGTACGTGCCCAGACATTTACGGATTGGGAGCTGATTATCATCGATGATGGTTCATCCGATGGCTCGCTCCTTGAAGTCGAGCGCGCAGCAGGCGGTGATGGTCGTATCCGGTGGTATTCACAAGCAAATGCCGGGGTTTGCGCTGCGCGGAACAATGGCTATTCTTACGCAACGCCTGGGACGGAGTTTGTCCAGTTTCCTGACTCGGATGACATGTTGGAACCGACGATGTTGGCTGAGTCCATCGCCACTCTAGATGCCAATCCGCAGGCGGTTTTGGCATATTGCAAGTATCAGGCTGTCGGTCCGGATGATGCTCCCATTCATTTTCCGTATGACAGGCGAATGGTTCCGGCTGGTCCATTTGTACGGTCACAACCTGATACAGAACCAATTACGCAGCTTGAGAGTGTCGTTACCTGGGCACCGCTGACGGAGCCCGTTTGCATGATGCGCCGTTCGGCCTTTGATGCATCTTTGCAGTGGGATCTACACCTTGGACAACATGGCGAAGGGGTCTTGTTGTTTACGGATATGGCACTGCGCGGCGACCTAGTTTTCATCAACAAGCCGCTTTACCTGTATCGGCAGTATGGAGTGCAGAGCACATCGGATGCGCCTAAGCTTGCTCGCCAGGAGCGAAAAACAACGCTGCAGCTCTTGGTATGGCCGGGGGATGAAGGTCATCGGAGACGAGTACGGCGCGCGATGTTGTTTGCGGAGGGGCCTGCCCGCGGAATCCGGGGTGTGGAGCGAGGCATTGAACTGCTTCGTTCAGGTCGTATCTCTGAGGGGCTTCGGATTGCCGCTGCCGGTTTAGCCCGCTGGTGGATGGCGATTCTGTTTCCAGCTGCGTTTTTGGGTCGCCTCGAGCGTGAGTGCTATGCATATCTGCATGCGCAGGGCATCGATTGGAAACCGGCGGACGCGTGGAGACTTGGGAGATCTAAATGAAGCAATCCAACGTCCTTGTCATCATCACCGATGACCACCGCCACGATGCGCTCGGCTGCGCGGGAAACCGCCTTGCTGTCACGCCAAATCTTGATGCCATCGCGGCAAAGGGCGTGCGGTTTACACAGGCGATAGCGACGACGGCGATTTGTTGTGCGAGCCGGTCCGCGATTTACACTGGGATGTACAACCGTCGCAACGGTGTTCATGACTTTGCGACGGAAATCCGGCCGGCAGATTTCGCCGATGCCTATTTTGCGCGTCTTCGAAAAGCGGGTTGGTTTACCGGTTATGTTGGCAAGTGGGGCGTCGCGGATAGTAAGCCACAGCCTAAGTCACAATTCGATGTCTGGTCAGGTTTCCCCGGGCAGGGTTTCTATTGGAACAAGCATCCGAAGACAGGCCAGCGCATCCACATGACCGACCTCCAGACAGAGCAGTGTCTGGATTTTCTAAAAGCGGTTCCAGCGGGCAAGGCATGGAATCTAACGGTTGCGTTCAAGGCACCGCATGCTGAGGATGGCCATCCGCGTCAGTTCGTGCCGCAGGAGCGCTACGAGAGCTACTTGTCCAGTGTGTCTGTGGATGTGGATTCTGGCAGTGATTTCGCTCAGCTACCGGCCCATCTTCGTAGCTCGGAGGGCCGCGAGCGCTGGAAAGCCCGCTTTGCCGATGCCGACAAGGGCGTCCAAATGGTCAAGGACTATTACCGGTTGATTGCCGGTGTGGATGAGGCCATCGGGAGCATTTTGCAGGAAGTCGCGAGGCGCGGCGAAGCAGACAACACGGTTGTTGTGGTTGTTGGTGACAACGGGATGATGCTTGGAGAGCACGGCTTGGCAGATAAGTGGTTTCCCTATGAAGTCTCTGCCCGTGTTCCGTTGATTGTGATGGATCCACGAATGCAGTCAGCTGAGCGTGGCAAAGTGTCTGATTGCCTTACGGCTAATATTGATGTTTCGGCAACCGTATTGGAGTGTTGTGGCCTGCGCCCGGGGAGGCGTGTTCAAGGGAAAGCGCTTATCAAGCGGGGACGGCTTGCATCAACGAGCCGCAAGTGGATGTATTACGAGCATCATTTTAAACACGATGGCATCGCCCGCAGTGAAGGGATTCGAAACCAGCGCGAGGCTTACTTTTGGTATCCGGACTTTCCCGATGCCGGCGAGTTTCTGTTTGATTTGCGGCGTGACCCGGGTCAGCTCAATAACTTGGCCAGTACGCCCGCGGGGCGCAAGCGGTGCTTGGCGCTGCGTCCGGTGCTTGATGTCTATCGAACAAACGCAGGCTAATGCCAAGCTTGGATTGCTGCTCTAAGGGCGCCGTCCAAACGAACGGTTTGTTGACACAAAAAAACACCCGGGACCAAGTGGCTCCGGGTGTTACCGTTTCTGCTTAGCGTCGCATCATCCCGCCGGGGCCGCCTTGTCCACCGGGGCGCTGCTGGCGGTTTGTCGCATCCTGCTTCATCCGCTCCTGATAGCGCTGCACATTCTGTGGGCTTGAGGATGCGGTTTCTTCTTTCTTTGCACATCCTGCAAACAATCCGGCAGCGACAACGATGGCGAGGCCAAGGGTGATTTGTTTCATAATCATCACTATAGCGGGGGATTTCCTACCCCGTGCTTGATGCATCCTCCGGATGAATCGATTACCTCGCTGTACCCTCTGAAAGCGTCATGACGTGGTTGATTACGGTTTGTGTAAAGCGTTCTGTTTTCCCGGATGGCCATGTGACATCAAGTGCATCCACCTTCGATGCGTTGCCAATACCAAAGTGAAGACGTTTACTGCTGTCGCCGGCGTAGCTTCCGCCACCGATGACCTGACGAGTTAGCGTCCGCTTGCCGATATGGGCGACGACTTTTGCACCAATCGGCGTTGCAGAGCCATTCGCTGGTTTGAGGTCGATAGCCACCCAGTTTCCGGTCTTACTTTTGTTGAGGAGAAGCGTCGGTTTGTCATTTGTTGCCGTTACGAGGATGTCCTCAAGGCCATCATTGTCAAAATCAGCCACAACCGTCCCACGATGGACCTTTACATTGGAATCTGGAAGAGCCTTCGTGGCTTCGATAAATCGCTTCCCACCTTCATTCAACAGCAGCTGGTTGTGCTGCTTCGCGTTGGGCTTGCCATCAAATGTCTTAGTCATCGGGGACACGTGGCCATCCGCGAAGAAGATATCCAGCCATCCAGAGTTGTTGACATCCAGAAAACTCGTCCCAAATGCGAGATAGGGCAGTGTTGCTGCAGCCATCCCCGTTTCGCCGGAGACATCCGTGAAAAAGCCACCATCGTTGCGGTAAAGCGTATTCGGTTCGTTCTGAAACGTCGTGATAGTGACATCCATGTCGCCATCTTCATCGTAGTCGCCGACGGCTACTCCCATGTTTGCCTGTGTCGCGCCTGTGATGCCATAGGCAATGCCCTGCATCATCCCAAGCTCTTCGAACTTCAGTCCGCCAAGGGTCTTAAACAACGAGTTTGGCCCGAGGTCATTCGCAACGAAGAGGTCTGTTTTGCCATCGCCATCGGAATCGAATGCAGCCACCCCGAGGCTTCGCCGCATCTCGGTAGCCAGCTTGGTTTGCTTTGTGAAGTCAGAGAACGTACCGTTTCCGTTATTGCGGTAGAAGGTGTTGCGCGCCGCACCGTAGGTTGTGGGGCCGCAGGCACCTCCGGGGCACTTGATGTCATTCTTGACCGACCAGTTGCAGTAACGCAGGACATAGAGGTCAAGGTCGCCATCCTGATCGGCATCAAACCAAACCGACCCGGTGCACATCCCGCCGGCAGTCACTCCCGCAGCCTTTGTTACATCGGTGAAGGTACCATTCCCATTGTTTTTGTAGAGGGTGTTCTTCCCATAGGCGGCTACATAAATGTCCGCAAAGCCATCGTTGTTGTAATCCCCAGAGGATGCAGCGAGACCATAATCCGTCTTGGATGAGCCGAACGCATTCTCAGCAAGCGTGAAGTGCGCTTTGCCATCATTAATGTAGAGACG
>CAIYBQ010000505.1 GCA_903924445.1 uncultured Armatimonadota bacterium
ATCAACACCCGAGTCTGAAAACTCCGTGATGTACCGGTCACCGGGCTTTCTTACTTTCTTTCCCGCAGCGATAAAGCTGTCCCAAGTCGTAAGGTTTTCGGGTTTGAGCCCAAGCTCTGTAAAAGCCTCCCGGTTGTAAGCTAGCATCACCGGATGAACATCGTGTGGAAGACCAAAAATACGCCCCTTATATGTGTAAGGAGTAAAGCGTGCCCCGATGATGCGCTTATCAAGGCCTTCGGCCTTCAATGTATCGGTGATGTCCCAGAAGCCCACATGTTCCACGGGTCCACGAAAGAACGTCCCTGCGTTACTGATCTCAATTTCGCAGACATCGGGGACATCGCCAGTCAATCCCGCCTGAAACGCGGCTTGCAAGCGTTGTGGCAGCCCGGTTCCACTAACCAGCTGCACATCGATAACTTTGTCGGGATGCGCTTTTTGAAACTTGGGGAGTGCTTTGAGGTAAGCATCGTAGTGTGTGGTCGAGAACGTCCAGAAGACAAGATCTGCCTTTTTGACTGTGCGATTTTGCGATCCCAGCCAAATGCCACTAGCGAGTGAAAGCGCAAGCATAAGTGCTGGCGCGGGTCCAAACGGAAATCTCATGTTAGCTACCTGGCGCGAATCTACCGGAGTTGAGCCTGCCATCCGGGTCAAAAGCACTGCGAATTCCAGCATTCAATTGGATGGCAATGTCCGTAGCAGGAGGACCACACCATGCGGCTGACCTGAGCTCAATCGGAGCTTCATCGATGAACCAGCTGGCTCCAAACGATGCACTGCACGAAGCTACGAAATCGATTAACTCGGCAGCATTATCGGGAACGACAGGCCATGAGAGTCCAATCCGGCCCGTCAGTGGAAGGATGGTGATAGTCCCACCTACCGCTAAAACACTTTCACGGAGCTTAGCAACAATTTCAGCCGTCACCGATGGCAGCGTCTGTAGTCGAATGATGAGATTGCCTTCGATGGGATCTGGCAAATATTCGCCTTCAAATGCTTGCGCAGATACATCGGTGCGGGCCGTGGTTGCCGCACCGAACGCTGCTGCTGTAACAGCCTCGGTTGCGCCATGAAACGTTATCGTCCCGTAGTCGGTGGCTTCACCCGGTCTACACAGGATAACGGCTGATACGGGGTCCATTGCAGGTCTGAGATCAATCATCCAGCCAATCAGCAGCGATGCCGCTCCACTCGCGACGACACTTGCACGTGCCTCCGGCTTCGGCATCACCCGGAAGGTCAACTTGGTAAAGATGGCCAGCTGTCCGTTAGATCCCGTCAGAAGTTTCGGAAGGTCGTACCCAGTGACATTCTTGACGACGCGCCCACCGCCATGGATGAGGTTTCCAGCCATATCGACGGCTTCCACACCAATCAAGAGGTCACGAACGGTGCCATAGCCAGTGCTCAGGTAACCAGATGCCGCAGCTGCAACCATTCCACCGATTGTTGTCACAACGGGATAGCAAGGATCGATTGGCAGGTATTGATTATGCTCAGCAAGCAGTACCTGAAGATCAATCAGGCGCGTACCAGACTTCACCGAAATCGTCATGTCATCGATATCATGTTCGACCACACCGTTGAATGGCCTAAGATCGATGACGACGGGTGGCTTGGAGCAGGGCAACCCGGAGAGCTGTCCAGCTCCCCCGCCCCAAGGCACTACCGGATTGTCTTCCGCCTGAACAAGCGCTGCTTGCAGGCTTTCGAGCGAGTCCACCTGAATGACGCGCACCGGAGCGTGTCCCAGAGCATCCTCCACATTTGACGGTGTCGGAACCAGTCCGTTCTCACGATTCATCAGGCAATAATCTTGCTGACAACTTCACCGTGCACATCGGTTAGACGATAGTCACGCCCGCCGTACCGGTACACAAGACGCGTATGGTCGATGCCTAAAAGGTGCAACATCGTTGCATGCAGGTCGTGGAGGTGAACTTTATCCTCCTGAGCAAACCAGCCATAGTCATCCGTGTTTCCGTACGTGATGCCACCCTTGACACCTCCACCCGCCATCCACATCGTGTAGCCGTGTGGATTGTGGTCACGTCCATCTCCACCCTGTGCGGTTGGCGTACGGCCGAACTCGCCGCCCCAGAGAACGAGGGTGTCTTCAAGTAATCCTCGTGACTTCAAGTCAGCCAACAGGCCTGCGATCGGGAGGTCGACTTCGCGTGCATTCTTCTCGTGATCATTTTTCAAGTTGCCATGCTGGTCCCACTTGTAGGAATGCGTCACCTGAACGAAGCGAACTCCAGCTTCACAGAAGCGCCTTGCCATGAGACATTGGCGTCCGAAGTTGTCCGTGGGTTCATTTCCGATACCGTACATATCGAGCGTCGCCTTGGACTCATTGGAAATGTCCATCAACTTTGGCGTCTCGGTCTGCATCCGGTACGCAAGCTCAAAAGACTCAATACGTCCTTCGAGGTGAGGATCATGCCCAAAGTGAGCGAGCTGCTCTTTGTTCAGCCCCTGAAGGAGGTCAAGCTGCATCCGCTGCAGATTCCCCTTCAGGTCAGGGTTATCAATATGGCTGATTTTGGCATTCTTAGCGCGAATCGATGCGTTACCAATCGGTGTGCCTTGGGCATAGGCCGGAAGGAAAGCACTGGACCAGTTTTGCACACCGCCATGCCCAAGCGTAGGACAAATGGTGATGAATCCCGGAAGGTTTTGGTTTTCCGTGCCCAGTCCGTAGGTAAGCCAGCTGCCCATCGATGGCCGAACAAAGACATCAGAGCCCGTGTG
The DNA here is from genome assembly GCA_903924445.1 of uncultured Armatimonadota bacterium. Lineage (GTDB taxonomy): Bacteria > Armatimonadota > Armatimonadia > Armatimonadales > Armatimonadaceae > CAIRTT01. The sequence continues at coordinate 2,764 of CAIYBQ010000505.1, forward strand.
CAGCTTGAGCAAGGCTCCGCCGTGCGCGGCATTTGACCCGTGGATACTCTTGATGACACAAAGGTCATCGGCCATTTTGCCAACATTTGGGAAGAGATCGGACACTTCAATGCCCGATTTACCGTAGCGTTTGAACTCCCATGGGCTCTTCAGGAGATTCCCAGTTTGCGCAAAGACGACACGAGGACGTGGCCCAGAGTATGGCTTTCCATGATCTCGCGTCAAGAGCGGCTTATGGTCGAAGGTGTCGACCTGACTTGGCCCTCCGTGCATAAAGACAAAGATAACCCGCTTTGCCTTTGGTTTGAAGTGCGGTGCTTTTGGCGCGAGTGGATTGATGTTCTTTGGCGGCGCAGCCACGGCATTCGCATGTAGCAGCCCTTGGAGAGCTAGGAGGCCAAATCCGCTAGCGGACTTATGGAGAAGCTCACGGCGCGATGTCACTGTTTCAAAACGATTACATGATGTTGACATGTGAGTCTCCTATTCCACGTACGCAAAGCTATTTGATGCAAGCAATGCCTGACAATACACATCCCAAATACGCCTACGCCGCTCAGCCGGATCCGGCACAGCATCTTCCAGTGTCAGCTCATATGCAATGAAGAAGCGTTGTGCCACAGCCTTTTCGGCATCGTTTTGTGGACGCCCAATGGCCTGATACGTGGCGGCATTCATACGCTCATCTTCGGAAATGCCAGGAAACGCGAGCATCCGTTGCGCGAACTTCTTGCTGAAATCAATCACCATTGGGCTGTTCATCACATAAAGCGCCTGCGGTGCAACCGTTGTTGGGGTTCTTGCGGCATTGACCATGGATGGATCACCAAAGTCGAAAGCCTGCAGGTAGTCGTAGACAGCGTTGCGGATGACGGGGAGGTAAATACTCCGACGTGGGGCATCATAACGCGCACCATTACCGGATTGGTCATTTGTGACATAGTCGCGGTTATTGGTACCGAGGAATGTTCCCCCAAGTGTTTTATCGAGCTGTCCAGATACAGCCAGCATCGCATCACGCAATGGCTCGGCATCCAGACGGCGACGGTTTGCCCGCCACAGTAACTGGTTCGCAGGATCGACAATCATGGGGTCTGCGACAAGACGCTTCTTCCCGCCAACAACTTCCATCGCCTTAGGTTTGACGCTGTACGCGACGCTGCTCTGCGCATAGGTGTCTGTCAGCATCAGGCGTTTGATGAAGCGCTTTACCGACCACTTATCATCAACGGCAAATGTAACCGCGAGCGTGTCAAGGAGCTTTGGATTGGATGGCTTTTCACCACGGATTCCCCAGTTATCGGGGGTGCTTACAAGCCCAAGGCCAAACAAGTGGCGGAAGACCCGATCCACCATGACGCGGCTGGTCAACGGATGCGAAGACTTTGTCATCCACATCGCCAGCGACAACCGGCCACTCTTCTCGGGGTCTGGTACGGGTGTAAAGTTCCCACCACACAGCGCGGCAGGGAATCCGCGCGGTGCGACTTCCCCAAGGGATTGCGTATCACCGCGAACGTGGATCTTCACATCCTCTGGTTTCGCATCTTCAACCGCCATCACAAAGACTGGCACAGGCTTCTTTGCAACCGCA
>CAIYBQ010000506.1 GCA_903924445.1 uncultured Armatimonadota bacterium
ACGCCTTGTAAGCTCATTTGCACCCTGCCAAATGGACCTGACATCGACTTATCTCCAAAGGAAACGTTTGTCTCACCAAGAGCGGTTCTGGTTTGTCATGCTTCGACAGAACGGGAGCTACGCGGAAGAGATATCCGGCAAACATGGAAGCGGTTAGCCCCGTGGACGCATGACAACCCACTCATGCTCCACCTCACATCAACGGCCGATGAAACCGTACGCACCGCTATCGACCAATGTGCCGAGTGCGGCTTTGAGATGGTGATCTTTTCATTCGGCTCTGGCCTGAATATGGAAGACACAAGTGCTCAAAACATCCAGAAGTTTAAAGCATTTGCAGACTACGCTCATAGTAAACGGATTCGAATCGGTGGCTACAGCCTATTGGCAAGCCGCAGCGTGGCTCCAGAACACGATGTCATCAACCCTGCAACAGGTAAGACGGGGGGCACCATCTTCGGTAATTCCCCGTGCCTCTGTTCAAGCTGGGGGCTGGACTACTTCAAGCGCATAAAGCAATTCCTGAAAGAAACAGGTTTTGACCTGCTTGAACATGATGGAAGCTATCCTGGGGATGTTTGTGCGTCTTCAAAGCATCCCGGGCATCGCGGCAAACAAGATTCTCAGTGGAGACAGTTTGAACTCATCAGAGAGCTCTATATGTGGTGCCGCAAGAACGGCATTTACCTAAACGTTCCCGATACCTATTTCCTGTGCGGATCAAACAAAGTTGGAATGGGCTACCGTGAGACAAACTGGTCTCTTCCGAGGTCTCTCCAACACATTCATGCCCGTCAGAATATGTTTGATGGCACATGGGAAAAGTTACCATCCATGGGTTGGATGTTCGTCCCTCTGGTTCAGTACCATGGTGGTGGCGCGGATGCGACCATCGAACCATTACGTGAGCACTTGGATGACTACAAGCGTCATCTGGATAGCTGCCTTGGTTATGGAGTTCAGGCTTGTTACCGTGGACCACGTCTTTACGATGGGCCAGAAACCAAGGCGATGGTCATTCGAACCATCACGAAATATAAAAAATACAGAAAACTACTTGAAAGCGATATCACCCATATTCGCCGCCCGGATGGCCGCCATATCGACGCCATCATCCATACCGATGATACAAACGCTGGCCGGATGATGTTGGTCGCTTACAATCCCACTCAATCCACCCAATCGACGACGCTTGCCTTACCGGATGCACTTTCGCCATACAAGTCCATTCGGGTCATCGACACCGATACAGGGAAGTCATCGAATCTGACTCCTCGCCCAATTGGTAGGTTTCTGATTGACTTGACGGTTGACGGCGGAACAATGCGGATGTTAGAGTTGATTCAATGAACACGTTCGCAGCAGACGTGCTCGGGTGCAAAATTCCACTCATTTTGGCACCTCTCGCACACCTGGCGTCAAATGAACTGATTGCTACCATAGCAAATGCTGGCGGCATCGGAACACTCCCTGTCCATCGCCTAAAGCCAGAGCAAACCAGAGAGCGACTCCAGCAGATACGCTCACTAACGAGTGGCCCAATCATGGTTTCGTTTACCGGCGAATGGGAACGAGATGAAAACCTCGATGTCCTCCTTGAATTCGAAATTCAATTAGCGATGGTTTTCTGGTGGAACGCACCTCGTCTGATTCATCGCCTTCAGGCACATGGCATTAAAGTTGGATGGCAAATTGGAACGGATGACCAGCTCTCAGATGCTCTCAGCCGTGATGCCGACTTCATCATTGCGCAAGGCTTGGAAGCCGGTGGCCACGTTCGGTCTCCCCACCGCCTCGATGATCTACTCACCCTGATTCGCAATCGTACCGATTGTCCCGTAGTTGCTGCGGGCGGAATCAACACTCCGTCGCGCGCTGGACAGCTGGTGCCAAGTGCGGCATCCGCGGTGATGCTCGGGACACGTTTCTGTGCTTCCGATGAGGCAAGTAACTCAGATTCCGATCGAACCTTACTGGTTGATGCAAAGCGGGAATCAGTCGTACTCGATACAAGTCTTCGTGGAGATTGGCCCTGCGCATTTCGCCGCAGGCTCACAACGGGTGGCGATCTGGACATCCCGGAACGCTATGCAAATACCAACGTTTCCGAAATCGAGAGCGTTCTGCCGGCCGCTCAAATAGTGGCTGACTTCGCAAAAGTTCTCAACCAGTAAGGCCAACGCTCCCAGTATCGTTGCCTGCTGCAAAACATAGTCGATAAGATACGTCATGCATACGGCAGAGGTGGTGCAGGGTGTTCTTCCTACTATGGGTCGGCCATCACTGACACTCCCATCCATCACCCTTGCTTCCTTTGAAGGCCCACTCGATCTCTTGCTCCACCTGGTTCGCGATGGTCGGATGGATATATTCAATCTTCCAATCTCTGAGCTCTGCGACAAGTATCTGACCGTGCTGCATTCCTACGATGAGCTGAACCTCCACGTTGCTGGAGAGTTTATCGTGATGGCGGCAACGCTGATTGAAATCAAGTCTAGGATGTTGCTGCCAAAGGTTCCATCTGATCCGCCATCCGACGATGATGGTAACGGACCTGACCCGCGTATGGAGCTGGTTCAGCGCCTCCTCGAGTATTCCAAGTATCAGGAATTGTCTGAATGGATGCAGACTGTCGAAGGTGAGCGTCGCAATGTGTTTGTGAGAGCGCAGTCTCCTCTTGCTCCAGAGTTCCGTATTCCGCCTCAGTTTGGTGAGCTCAGTGCTGATCAGCTCGTGGCTGCGATGCAACGTA
>CAIYBQ010000507.1 GCA_903924445.1 uncultured Armatimonadota bacterium
ATGGACATGTATATGGCGGTTCTGGATGCGGTCGCACCCGATGTCGTGATGCGAGTGGATGCCAACTGCGGCTGGACAGAATCCGATGCGCGCATCATGATTCCATGGCTTGCCGAGCGGCGTGTCGAATATGTTGAGCAACCACTGGCGTGCGGTGATGAAGCCGCGCTCGCAGCCCTACGCCCTGCACCCGTGCCGATCTTTCTGGATGAGAGCATCCACAGCGCCACGGATGTCCCTAAGTTCGCCCATTTAGTCGATGGCGTCAACGTCAAGCTGATGAAATCCGGTGGTATCTCGGAAGCCATTCGCATTGTGCACACCGCACGCGCATTTGGCCTGCAGACAATGCTTGGCTGTATGTCAGAGTCATCCCTGTCGATCGCAGCCGGTGTCCATATCGGCCCACTCTTCGACCACCTCGATCTTGATTCACACCTCAACACCGCGGATGACCCCATCGTCGGTCTTGGTTTCGAACACGGCCGCGTAACACAGAGTGAACGTCCAGGACTCGGCGTGGATGTCCCTGAAACCGCATAGTTTCGAAGTAGCGCGAACCACGTAATCTGGAGAATTTCATGCTCAAAAACGGTGATTGCCTTGCACTGCTTATGCACGGGCAGCTCATACCTGGACCACATAGCCAAGGGAAGATGGGACATGGTCTGCTTCGCTATGGAAGCTATCCCATTGCCGCCGTGATTGACCGTGAGCACGCTGGACAAACATCCACGGATGTCACAGGTATCCCCGGAGATGTCCCCATCGTTGCGACCATAGATGAAGCCATTCAACTCGGTGCCAATACCATCATTCCAGGCATTGCGCCGCCGGGAGGAATCCTTCCAAGTAACTGGTCGGATGAGCTGATCCATGGCCTGCTCGCAGGCTGTAATCTGATAAATGGCCTCCATAAGCCAATGGTAGATGACCCGATGTATGCGAGCGCCCTCCAAGAAGACCGTTGGATTTGGGATGTCCGAGTTGAGCCTCCCGGACTCCGCTCGGGTACCGGAGCCGCAGCAGCGATTGACATTCCACGCGTACTTACGGTTGGGACCGACATGGCTATCGGGAAAATGACCGTTTCTCTTGAATGTGACCGCGCAGCAAAGCGACTGGGTTACGCATCGGAGTTTCTCGCAACCGGTCAGATTGGCATTTGTATTTCGGGGAAGGGCGTTCCCCTTGATGCTGTCCGGGTTGACTTCGCGCCGGGATCGATTGAACAGCTTGTCATGGATGCTGCTCACGACAAGGATGTCCTTTGGATTGAAGGACAGGGAAGTGTTTTGCACCCTGCATCTACAGCCTGGCTTGCCCTCATCCGGGGTGCCGTACCAACCCACCTGATTCTCTGCCACAGAGCAGGTCAGGAAACGCTGGCACGTGTGCCTAGTGTCCGCATCCCGCCGCTCAAAGATGTCATTTCGCTCTTTGAAACCGTCGCCTGTGCAGGCGGCGCGCTCACGCGACCCACAACTGTGGGAATTGCGGTTAACACATCGATGCTTACCGATGAAGAAGCGCGAGATTACCTCGCAAATGTGACGAATGAGACTGGCCTTCCAGCAACGGATCCTGTGCGCTATGGCGCAGCTGAACTTGTACACGCCGTGTTTTCCAATAGATAATTGGTAGCGGAGAACATCAAAAAGGGCGGCTCCGGAGAACGAATTCCCCGGAGCCGTTTTGCTCCCCGCTCCACATTACTCTTCGTAAAAAATGGGTCGATTATGACAAAAAGTCAGCAATAAAACCGCGTTATTTTTGAAACATTGATACGTACAAAATAATCGTAATTATCTAGAAGTCAGCGTTGCCAGGCGTACGTGGGAATGGAATCACATCACGGATATTCTTCATACCCGTCACATACATCACCAAACGCTCAAGACCCAGCCCAAAGCCCGCATGTGGGACAGTTCCGTACTTGCGGAGCTCGAGGTACCACCAATACGGCTCAAGTGGTAAGCCACTGCTTGTGATGCGATCCACCAGGACATCGTGGCGCTCCTCGCGCTGCGAGCCACCGATGATTTCTCCGATGCGTGGAACAAGGACATCCATCGCGCGTACCGTCTTGTTGTCCTCATTCATCCGCATATAAAACGCTTTGATTTCCTTCGGATAGTCGGTGACCACAACCGGTTTTTTGAACACATCCTCAGTCAAGTAGCGCTCGTGCTCTGATTGAAGATCAACGCCCCACTGCACTGGGAATTCCCAGCTACGATTAGCCGCTTCGAGAAGCTTGACCGCCTCGGTATACGTCACATGCTCAAAAGCTGAGTTTGCGACATGCTCAAGGGTTTCAATAACCGTGTTGTCGATGCGTTGATTGAAGAACTCAAGGTCCTGTCCACAATTATCGAGCACATGTTTGATGACATAGCGCAAAAACTCTTCGGCGAGTGCACGGTCGCCATCGAGGTCACAGAATGCCATCTCAGGCTCAACCATCCAGAACTCAGCCAAGTGGCGCGGTGTGTTGGAGTTCTCAGCACGGAATGTTGGTCCAAATGTGTAGACATTAGAAAATGCCGTTGCAAAGATTTCCGCTTCAAGCTGACCAGACACGGTGAGGTGTGCGGGCTTGCCGAAGAAGTCCTGTGAAAAGTCGACGGACTTGTCCTCGGTCCGCGGAAGGTTTTGCATGTCAAGTGTCGTAACACCAAACATCGCGCCTGCACCCTCGCAGTCACTCGTGGTGATCAGAGGGCTATGGACATTGATGAAGCCGCGCTCTTGGAAGAACTTATGGATGGCCCAGGAGACAGCGTTACGCACACGGAAGACAGAGCCAAACGTGTTTGTCCGCACACGAAGGTGAGCCTTTTCACGCAAGAATTCGAGCGAATGGCCCTTCTTCTGCATCGGGTACGTGGTCGTGTCGGATGCTCCAACAAGCTCAATTTCATCGGCGCGTAGCTCGACAGATTGACCCGCTCCCGGAGACTCGACAAGCTCTCCCCTAATGGATACACAGGCACCTGTACCAATATTGGCTGGGACACCACCATCCACCACAACCTGCAAATCTTTGAAGCAAGAGCCATCCGTGAGCTGGATAAACCCTGTTTCCTTCGAATTACGAAATGTCTTTACCCAACCGCGGGCGGTCACGGGTGTTCCAGGCTGTAGCTGGAAGAGATCGACGATGCGTTCACCTATACGAATCATGCATTGAGAATACCAAATCCAGCGGGATTGGGGATGTTCGGGTAAGCGTTTATCTAAAGATCCTATCGGCCTGCCTTACATGCCCTTTGGCTTAAACAAAACAGCCCCTGCTGGAACAAGGGCTGCTTGGAAATGAATCAAACGACAAACATCTCGAACTAAAGGACGTGTGTGCCACCCTCAGAGCAGGATGGATATGTGCCAATTGCCCCGGGGATGTACGTTCCGCCATCCGGGCACACCGGCAAGGTCTTGATGTAATCCGAGAGGTTTGTAATTACTGGAACAGGACTTCCATCCGCCAGACGCTTATCAACCGCGTACTGCTTCTTGGCTGATTCGATTTGATGCAGGTTTGAAGAACAGGCCTTTGACCGAGATGTTTCACGTGCCGTCATGAAGTTTGGCACGGCAACTGCAAGGAGAATACCAACAATCAGGACAACGATCATGATTTCCACGAGTGTAAATGCGCGCTTGACGCTCTTTGTGATGTTCATTTGATTTTCTGATCCTTATGGTGGCGGATGCCGCGGGTACACAACAATTCTTGGTTGCACCACGCAACTACCATTAGGGTTGGTCCGACCGCATAAATACGGGTTTCCGCGAAAAAACTGCATGACTGAATCGTTGATTACGAGTGCTTTCCGGTGCAGTGGACTGCCACGTATAATGGCCGTATGTCAATTTCCCCTTGGATGGTGCTGGTAATTGGATTTGCCTTAGGTAGCATTCCGTTCGGCGTCCTGATGGGCAAGCTCCGAGGCGTTGACATTCAGGCAACAGGCTCAGGAAACATCGGTGCTACGAATGCAATCCGATCAATGGGAAAGGGCCCCGGGATCATCGTTTTCATCCTGGATGCTCTGAAAGGTGCGGTCCCTGTACTGATTGCCAAGGCCGCACACACTGAACCATCCTGGTTTGTCTATGCCGGCCTCGTAGCCATCGTTGGGCATATCTTCTCCCCATGGGTTCGCTTCAAGGGCGGAAAAGGCGCAGCAACAGGCCTCGGCGTCCTGTTTGGTCTGGACCTGCCATTGGCGCTGGGCACATTTGTCCTGTTTATCCTCGCCTTTGTCGTTAGTGGCAAGCGTGTCTCTGTAGGCTCGATGGTAGCGGCACTCGGTCAGGCCGCCGTGGTGTGGTTTCTCCCCGAGCGCACCCTTGCAGAAAAGCTGCTATGCACCGCAATTGCTGTTTTCATTTTGGTGCGCCACAAAGACAACATTGAGCGCCTCATCAAAGGTGAAGAGAAGCCTCTCGACTTGAAGTAGATTCATCAAAAGACACGTGAACAAAAAATAAAAGCCATCCGAATCCCGGATGGCTTTTTTCTACTGACTTCGTCTGGCGAGCGCCGTCATATCGCGAATCGTGATGCGGTAGAGGCCATCCACAGCGATGTACTGTTTTGTCTTGAAGAAGCCGACGGCCTTATTGACAGACTCCCGGGATGCGCCTACAAGACCGGCAAGGTCATTTTGTGTGAGACGCAGTGGAATGCGAATCCCATCCGGTGTCTGCTCACCGTGTTCACGTGCAAGGAGAACCAGCTGCCCAGCGATGCGCCCATAGACATCCTGGCTGGATAACATCCGAATCCACTCCGTAGCCCTGCGCAGTCGCTTGGAAACGTACTTCAGAAGCGCCAGCGTGATCTCAGGCATTTCCAGCATGATGGCATCAAAGTCATCCGCACTTAGGTGCAGGACATCGGTTGAATCAAGAGCGACTACATCTGCGCTTGCAACCGCGCCATCGATGGCCGACAGCTCTCCGAAGAAGTCACCCACTCGAAGCACAGCGATGATAGTTTCATCTACATCATCGGAGTATGAAATCTTGACCTTGCCACGCACAAGCATGAACAGGCCTTCTTTTTGAGCATCTTTATGGAGGATGACAGCCTTATCTTCATACGAGCGTAGCTTACACTTTGCGGCAATCGCATTCCGCTGCACTTCCGTAAGGTCGCGAAAAAGTGGGATTTGCTCGATGAATGGCGAGTACATACGCTTCTAGCCTACCGTAACTTCATTAAGAGTCTGTTGGATGGCTCCGGCGAGGGAGACGAAAAATGGAATGCCGCCGGTACTTCCAAGTGCTTCGCTGACAGCACGCTCAGGATGAGGCATCATCCCAAGGACATTGCGATCCGGTCCGCCAATGATTCCTGCGATGTCGGCAAGGGATCCATTTGGGTTTTCGGCGTAGCGGAAGGCAATGAGGTCATTTTCTTCAAGCTCTGCCAATGTCTCAGGGCTGCAGACATAACGTCCTTCGCCGTGGGCAATCGGGATGATGACATTTCCGCCGACTTCGTACTCGAAGAGGAAAGGAGAGTCATCGGTGCAGACCTTCAACACAGTTGGCTTGCAGACGAATGTAAGGCCTGAATTGCGGGTCAGTGCACCTGGGAGCAAGCCGGCTTCGCAGAGGATTTGAAACCCATTACAGATGCCAGCGACGGGGCCGCCATCCGCCGCAAAGTCTGCCACAGCATCCATGACTGGTGACATCGCCGCCACCGCTCCTGCACGCAGCGCATCGCCGTAGGAAAAGCCGCCAGGAACGATAATCGCATCGATACCCGTGAGGTCTGTATCCTGATGCCAGAGCATTTTCACATTGCCAAATCCGAGCTCTGTCCATGCCGCTTCCGCATCACGGTCACAGTTCGAGCCAGGGAAAACAACAACGCCGATGGTAGGTATTGACATAGGTTGCGTTCCTACAATGTCACCGAGATACGGTAGTCTTCGAGGACAGGGTTGGCGAGGAGACGATCACACATCTCGGCAGCCGTTGCCTCAATCGTCGCAACATCGGATCCTGGAACCTCAAGCTCAATCACTTTTCCAACGCGCACCCCTGCGACATCATCGTAGCCGATTGCCTTGAGCGCACCTTCAACGGTTCTCCCTTGGGCATCCAGCAATGTAGGTTTCATCGTAATCGTGATCGTCACTTTGGCCAAAAATCCATCCACCTTTTCGGGTTCTCGCAGTAAGTGTATCTCACGTAAAGATCTTCCCTCTTTGGAAATTCACCCTGTGTTTTGCCCATCCACATTCCGAATTACTGATAGAGATATATGTATATATTTACAGTAGAAGAAGTAATAGTGATGTGGACATTGGGGATAACTATTTGTCACTTATACGGACAAGGGTGATCCGGCCAGTTTTCCTTGGTGGATGCCAGTAAACAGCTAACTTTTGCATCCGAATGACAAAGAAATCAACATACTGGTAATTTTTACAGTGTGGATAAAATCGGCATGATTTCCACATTCGTCACGCAGTTGCAAACAATCTGATGGCGCGAATGCCCGGTCAATTCACAGACCACAAAGTGCGATCACTTATCCCCTAATCGGGATGGTAGTTATCCACAATTTGTCCCCTGTCTTTCCCATGGAAAAAGATTGCTTTATTGCATCCAGGACAGCCGTTTTGGCCGTAAAAAGTGCTTCTACCAGACCTCGATCTCGTTCACGAAGGCAACATCATACAAAGAGTTTTTGGCTTAGCGTTGCCCGCGCATTTAGGAAGATAAAACTCACCATTGATGTTTCCCTGTTGATTCGTACAACGGTCATTTATAGGTCAAAGCAATGCATCGTGAGGATGTCCCGGAATGCGGCCAAAACGCCTCTCCTCGAGGGAAACAGACATCCAGGACTTGGTCGCTAAGGCAAAAGAAAACCCCACATAGGTGCAAACCAGTG
>CAIYBQ010000508.1 GCA_903924445.1 uncultured Armatimonadota bacterium
CACAGACCCTGTGTCATCCAAAGCGGCGAAGCATGAGATGGAAGTCTCGACGCACGCTTCGGCGGCTCCTGGACAAGGCGCAACGCGTGCTAAGGCAGCGAAGGCACTCGTCGATGTCGCTAAGAGCAACCGCCCACGTCTGGTTCGCGCACATGCGCTTCGCCTGATTGGGTTTGTTGGTAGCAAGGCGGATGCAGCTGCGGTCGCTGGCCTGGCCAAGCATCCCGAACTTGGTCAAGATGCAAAGATTGCGATCAAGCGCATCCAAACAGCGAAGTAAACTCGCACCCTAACGCACATTAGCCCTTCACTCTGAGTAATCAGAGTGAAGGGCTAATTGCATTTCTATCCACCGTAACCTGCACCAAAGAAAATCATTGGTCTCTAAACTAAACCTGCATTTACGGTTTTCTTGGAGTATCCCCAGCGCAAACCTTGGGCAGAATGTCCTTGCAGCGTTGTGCCCAGACATCGGCGAGCGACAGAACATTCGCTTTATGTGCCTTGGCTTCTGTAGCGCCAACAGCTATCAGAAGTGTTCCCTTGAGAAGGATGTCAGCACGGACGCGTGAAACGGCACGTACGGTGATGTCAGATGCCTTGATAGGCTCTCCAATGGCGGTTCGTAGGCGCTCACTGATCACATCGGCGCGTGCAGCAGCACTCAGCCCAAACTCAGTTGTCCGGAGAACCAAAACCTGTTCACCCGCAGCGAGTACTACACCCTTATCCTCAGCAAATGCTCCCAAAGATAACAAGGAAACAAGGACAACCATAATCACTTTAAGCATCGTCGACCCCTCTACCTACCTGGATTCCCAGATCTTTATCCAAGTAACATTCCACGCATCCGGTGCGTGAAACCAATACCCTCAGAATACAGCAATTTGCTCCACAGATATAAGGACGAATTTCGGTGGGTCTTTGTGACAACATGTGTACACCGGGTGTGACTAAGCCGGACACACGCTTTGCCTTCATTCGGAGCACTCGTGTGCACTCATCAACCGGCCAATACGCGACAGTCTCTCATTGGTTGCGAATACGACCTATACGCGCTACGAACTAACGCGTCTACCCAAGCTTAAAGTGGGCCACCAGGTCTGCTGCAACCTTTGCATTCATTCCAGGTACTTTGGCAATCTCATCCACCGATGCAGACTTGAGCCGATCTAGACTGCCATAAAAGCGCATCAGCGCTCTGCGACGCGTTGGACCGATTCCAGGAATCTCATCCAAAAGGCTCATGTTTGCAGCTCTTCCACGGACGTTGCGATGGTACGTGATGGCGAAGCGGTGGACTTCATCCCGAATGCGCTGTACGAGAAACAAACCAGCGCTGCCACGGTTTAGCTCAATTGGCGCTTCTGCTCCCGGAAGCCAGAGCTGCTCAAACTGTTTAGCCAGACCCACAACCGGAAAGTCGTAGCCATAGGAACGCATCGCATCAACCGCTGCACTCACCTGCCCTTTACCACCATCCACAAGGATCAAGTCCGGGACGGCGGAAAACTTGGGATTACCAGCCTGCATATGCGCAAAGCGCCGGCTAAGCATCTCATGCATCATCGCAAAGTCATTTGGGTCCCCTTCGCTTTGCTCAATCTTGAACCGGCGATAGGCATCCTTTCGCGGCTTACCTCGGTCGAAGACCACCATCGCACCAACGGCATGCCGGCCCTGAACATTTGAGTTGTCGTAAGCCTCAATCCGCGTCAGGAGGTTTCCAGTCATCCCAAGCGCCGTTGATAGCTCAAGGAGTGCCATATCAATGCGTGACTGCTCTTCCGCAGCCGCATCCCGGATCTGCCTAAGAACAAGTTCAGCATTATTGCTCGCCATGTCCAACAGACGACGTCGTTCGCCGCGCTCTGGAACATGAAGGGTGACCTTAGCTCCCTTCTTTTGGCGCAGCCAGGACTCGATGATTTCCATCTCCTCAAGATGTCTTGGTAGGAGAATCTCGCTCGGGACAAATGCCGCATCTTGGTAATACTGTTTAACGAACTCAGCAGTGGCTTCCGTAATGCCTGATTCAGCTTCGGAGTCAGCACCATCGAGGAGGAAGTGCTCCTGTCCGATGAGCTTCCCACCACGAATGAAGAACATTTGAACGGCGGCACCGTGTTCATCGGCGACGACCGCCATCACATCCTGATCACCGCCAGTGGTATTGACGACCTTTTGGCGTTCAACAATGGTCTGGAGGGCATTTACCTGATCGCGAAGCTTTGCCGCACGCTCGAACTCTAGCCGTTCTGCTGCAGCCTCCATGTCAGACTTTAGTTTCTTTACCAGAGGCTCCTGGCGCCCTGAGAGAAAGAGCTCAACATCGGAGACGGCCTGCAGGTAGCGTTCACGATCGGCAAGACCTGCACACGGGGCTTCCGGACATCGCCCCATGTGGTAATAGAGGCAAGGCTTTTGTTCCGGGATGTTTGTCCACGTCTTTCTGCATGTCACGAGCGGAAAGAGTCGATAGACGAGGGTTAGTGTTTGACTTACGGCTCCAGAATTTGTAAATGGACCAAAGTAGCGGTTGCCATCCCCCTGCTTTACTTTTCGCGTGATGACCAGGCGTGGGAACTGCTCCGATGTCGTTAGCATCAGATAGGGATAGTGTTTATCATCCCGGAGCCGAACGTTGTACTTCGGCTGATGCTTCTTGATCAGGTTGCATTCAAGAATAAGCGCTTCGAGCTCACTATCGGTGACGACCCAATCGAGGTCCGCGACCTGAGCGACCATCCGCCGCGTTTTAGGTGAGTGATTCGCGCTCTTCTGGAAGTACGACCGGACGCGATTTCTCAGGTTGATGGCTTTGCCGACATAGAGAATGGTGCCATCCTTGTCCTTGTGAAGATAGCAGCCCGGTTGCGTTGGGAGGTTCTTCAGCTTTTCGGTAAGTGACAGCGGGTTATAGACATCATTCATCCGCGCCTATTCTACCTAGTAAGGCCCTCTTGGATGCGGACAGACGATGATATTGCTCTATGACTACGGCAATAGATGCACGATTTGCCTAGCTTTTGATGATCAATACATCAACCAAAGGAATGGAAAGTCAAAAACAAAAAAAGGCCCCGGGTTTCCCCAGGGCCTTGTAGCAATTTGAAACTATCGCTTATGGAAGACGTGTCCGCCATGTCGCTGAACCGCTGTAAGTCACATCGTTGAACCGGTACGACCAGTTCACCGTAACGTTTGCCAGCGTACCAGCCTTGCCGACATTCCCATTGAAGTCAAGTGCACTAGACTTGGACTTACCAACACCAATGGTTGTCAGGTCAACCGGTACGGCGGTTGTGGTATTCGATACCGTTTGTCCAACCGTGATGTTAGATGCTGTGATCTTGACGTTCTCAGCTGGTCCCACTGGGTTTGCAACCGTGTTGTCAGCATTCTTCAGCGTCACAACAGCATAGATCCTGTTGCCGGAACGACTGAGGGAGTAGGTTGCAGACAGTGACGGAGCGGTTCGTGTCTCGACCAGATTCTTGATGTCAAACTTGAATGCACCACGTCCGTATGTTGATACAGCAAGGTAACCACTTACGGCTTCATTGCCGGGAACTTCAGGGATGTACTCAAGGGATGTAACAGGAACCAATGGAAGCTTCAACGGTGTACCGGCATCCGACCAGGTTGAACCCTTGTCGTTTGTCGTAAACACACCGATTTCAGTAGCAAGGTACCAAGTGTTGATTGGATCCTTGGCTTCACGAACCAATGCGTACGCAGGTACATCTGGGAGGCGGGTGTATGCCGTTTCAGATGTGTCTGCAAGACCGCTCTGGTCTGTAAAGACAATGTTCTGAGCCGTAATGTCCTGACATCGGTAAACACGACCAGAGAATCCAGCAACTGCCGAACCGCCAAGACATACGAGGACGTCTCCCGTGTTCAGAGGATTGACTGAGATACCAGTGATCGGTCTGCCACCAAACTGTGTGGCGGTGATTTCACGCCATGTTGGTTGCAATGCATTGCTTGTCTGGTCAAAGAGATGTCCAGAGTTGGATCCACCGACAGCAGCCGTTACGTACAGCTTGCCATCGCGCGTTCCGACAAACAAACGCTTTCCAGCACTGAGAGGAGAGTAGCTCGTACCTGCCTCGGTGATCGCTGAAATACCAGCAGGGAACGTCTGAGTACCAACTGGTCGCCACTGTCCCTGACGTCCTGGAAGTTCAGTCGATCCGCTTGGGATTGGCTTGAAAGCAGGAGCAGGGTCGTAGCGCCAAAGCTGTGTTCCACCTGTGTAAACAGGACGAACCAGCTGCCCGGCAACATCACCTTGAGCAGTTGTCGCATTTTTGTCTACGACAATCGGCGCAAAGGATGCAGTTGCGGTCGCGAATGCTTTGATTACACTATTATCTGTCGTTGCGTCGTATGGGAAGTTGTACAGCGGCTGCCCCGATGCATTAACCCCGACTTGAACAGGAACAATGGATGAGAACGACTGTGCACGGTTTCTTGAAACAAACACTCCACCCGTATCCAGACCCGCACCAAGCATGTAGCGTGGAGGAGTCGTTTCAGCAATGGAAGTAGGCAATGCAATTGCTGACTTTCCAAAGTTGTACAGAGGTGGTGCACCAGGCGCTGGCGTGATGACGGTAGCCGTCCACACATCGCCGTTGAGTCGACCGTAGCCAATCGTCGGTGTGCCACCAAACATGTCGGTGACATCAAATGTGTTAACACTTGCACCATTGAACTGGGTCGCAGTAATGGTTCCAGCGAGCTGGTCGCTGAATGTCGCCGGCGTGGTTGCATCCGAATAGTCCATTTCAACCAAACCGCCATCGTTTGCAATCAGCGACTTCGAGAAGTTGAACGGATTGTAGCGGATGTCGTGTTGGCGGATGTGAACCTTGGCGGTCGTCCGGATTGAAGATGCCTGATCGACCCACTCACGAGCGGCCATTTCAGACGATGCGATGGTGGATGTTCCTACAAGGAGCAAATCATCCCAGCCGGATCTGGTCGACAGTGGACTAACTGAGAATGCATTTGCATAGTCCGATGTTGCCCAGTTGTTCGAGAGACCATCGTTTGTTGGGAAGTTACCTGTTACATCTGACCATTCGTACGTATCCTGACCAGCCAGTGTCTTTCGGATTCCCTTGAAGACACGACCGTCGGAATAGGCAGCATTGCCATCTACAACAAAGACGACCTTTTCATTTGAGGCACTTGGAACAGCCATCAAGCTGTAACCAGGCTGAAGTGCAGCCGTGTTCAACTGAAGAGGAGCATTGATTCTGGTCCAAGTAGCACCAGAGTCTTCGCTACGATAGATTCCACGTCCACCACAGGATGCGTAGATTGGTCGCTTGATAGGAACGAGCATTCCGTTGACAAGACCAGTCAACTTGCCGTTGGTGTATGGCTTATAGACGGAAACATTTGTCCAGACGCCCGAGACACCGGCGGGTGTCACGTTTGCCCAGGTTGTTCCACCATCAACTGAACGCCAGAGCGCTCCAGCAGCGTTGCCGTTGCGTGTACCAGCAATGACAATCTTTGCATTTTCCGGATCGACAACAATGGATGTCACTGCAGAGCCGCCCATTTGAGCACGCCCGACATTCACCCACGTTACACCACCATTGACGGACTTCATGATTCCTGTCGACATATAGTTGCCGACCTGCACAGGTGTTGACTGTGAACCAAAATAATGGTTGAAGAAGTTGGCATCACCAAGACCCACATACAGAATCCGGGAGTTGACCGGGTCAACTGCAACGGAGCTGGTCATCAGGGTTGGGAATGAAAAATCGGACAGTGGTGACCAAGATTGGCCACTATCCGCCGTCTTCCAAACACCACCGCCTGCCGTCGCCGCGTAGTAGGTTCCAACATTGCGGTTGTCATACGCGACCTGATTGATACGTCCTGTTACATAGGACGTTGTCGGGCCTTGCTGATTCCGGTTCGTTGGACTCATAAACGTTGGTCCAACCGCTTCCCAGCGATTCTGTGTGTAGATGAGGTTGAGGCCACCAGCACGTGAACCACCCGCCTTCGGGATGGCTCGCGTTGCAAGGTGATCAGCAGGTTTCATCCGAGCCTTCAGCTCGAGTGCCTTTTGATAGGCTGCAGCGTCACTGCCTGCAAACTGAGCGTTTGCAGGTCCGGCGAGGGCTGCCATTCCGACGGTGGCCATAATGGCCACCATGGATATATTCCGCATTCGTAGATCCTTTCGCATCGCTTCCATTCCCTACTTCACCGCGTAGAACGTACCGGATACTCCACCAATGTAGAGTGTTCCGTCCGCTCCAATCGCAGGAGATGAGTCGAAGTATTCACCAGGTGCTGTCGGAGCATATGCCCATGCAACGCTTCCATCGGTGGTGTTCACTCCGTAGAGCTTTCCATCGTAGCAACCGATGTAGAGCTTACTGCCATCGAATGAAACGACAGGTGAGCTTGTAAAGCCAGGGTTGAACGACGGCAACGAAGCCGTATTCCACTTGTGCGTTCCATCAGCTGCGTTGATAGCAAGCACACGGCTACGATCAAGCCCGGATGTGTTATCAAACGTCCCGACGTAAATGGTGGCTCCATCAGGACTGACTGCCGCGCTGGAGTAGATTTGTCCTTCCAGATCGACAGCATCCGCCCAAACGGATGTACCAGACGTCAACGATATCGCGTGAAGCTTGCCTTCGGTTGTTCCAACAACGACCGCTGCTTGTCCACCAATGGTGGCAATCAATGGTGCTGCGGAGTAGACAACGCTTCCGGTGCTATAGGTCCAGGCAGATACAGCAGTCGATGTATTGACAGCATAAACGTTTCCATTTACATCGCCAAGCACAACCGATGACTCATCCGCTGAGAGCGCGAGGCCCCCTTGAATACCGGCGCTCGCTGTGAAGACCCAAGGGGTTCCAGCAGGCGTTCTCTTCGCTGTTCCACTGAGCGCATCTACACCGATGACACGGTTGTCCGTATCGGAAGATGCGAAGTACAGATAGCCACCCTTGTCAATGACAGGGCTGCTTGTAACAGGTCCGGCAGTCTTGTATGCCCACGCACGGCGTCCGGATGTACCGAGATCCTGAATGGCGTACATAAAGCCATCGGAAGAACCGATGTAGACAGTTCCATCCTTACCAATCAATGGAGTTGCCTGAATAGCTCCTCCGGTTTGGAAGGACCACTTTACAGACCCATTTGATGCAAACGCATACAGGCGACCATTAAGGGCACCAACGTAGACATCACCATTTTTGGCGATCACTGGGCTTGAGAATTCAACAGCTGCGCCAACGCTTGCTGTCTCCCATCCAGCAACCACGGAAGGGGTTGTGTTGATAGGTGCAGCATCCACGGCGATTCCAGAATTCTGGTTTGTGCCATGGAAACGAGGCCAAGGCCCTGTGCCAAGTCCGACAGGAACGGTAACGAGGTCCGTTGTTGTCTTGATACCGGATTCTGTTTCCTCAACGGTAACGGTTGTCGTTACCGCGTCATCGACAGCTGCTCCCGTAAAGTCAACTGGGTTGCCAAACTCTCCAGAGAGGGTTCCACCAACCACTGCGCTCTGAGACCATTTCCACTTGTTAGCAGTCGTGAGGACAACATTACCCGATCCGTTAGTGCCATCGTATGCCGTTGCCGTCAACGTCATCGTGCGGTTCGGTCCAAGATTGGTTCCTAAAATCGGGCTGGAGATAACCACCGACTTGATCGTCGATGCCATCGTCAAACCAACCGTCTTGCTTGGATCCTCTGTGGACAAGCCGACATCGACGGTACCGGATGCCTGTGGCACGGCCGTTGGGTTTGTCAGCGGATCTACCGGAAAAGCGGTAGCCGTAATCGTGTACGTGAAGACCTGCTCTGCGGGAACCGCGCTTGCGGAATCACCCACTTCAAGGTTGTCAAACGTCACGGTACTTGGTGGCGTTGCATCGGAGAAATCAGCAGGCTTAACCACTGTCTTCGATGCCACCACAGCGCCATTTCGGACGACAGTCACACGGATCGCGTTCGATGCAATCGGAATCAGACGGGATTGCTTCGGCCAGGTAACACGGAAGGTCATCGTTCCGACTTTACGTGTCGTACCGGACCCACCGTTTCCGCCGAAGAGGCGGTTTCCGGCTCCGCACCCTGACAACGGTAGTACCGTCATCAGGGCGAGGACCGTCACACTAGCAGCAAGTGCCAGTGGTTTGAGTTGTTGACGTGTTTTCATCATTAGTTCACATCCACTCCAATCGAGCCGCCCACAACGGTTACCGTTGCAGCACTACTGGATGCTGGGTCATAGTTGCTGGTTGCAACAATTCTGCTTACCTGCTCCAACTTTCCAAGTCCGTTCTTGGCGACTGTTGCTGGCGCAGTGAAGAGTCCCGATCCAGAGATCGTTCCATACTTATTGCCTGCGTTTGCTTCGCCATTAGGACCCGTTACCGTCCAGGTTACCGTTGCGTCCTTGCCAGCTGGTAGGCCAGTCACTGCTGCCGAGAACTGCTTAGTTGCCTTTACGGACATCTTCACAACTTCCGGTGTGACCTTTACAACCACATTGGTTTGAACATCAATCGACAATGTAAACGACCGACGTGTATCGAACACGCTGGTAGCGCGTACAAGGTAGGTACCGTTTCGCTTAGGAGCAGTAAACCGTGCCGTGCTTGGTCCGGTGGAAACCAATGCACCGGAGAAGCCCGCAGGACTCACGACCGTCCACGTTACGTTCTGCACAGTTGTACGTGCGACAGCCGCTGTGAGGTTCAGTGCTTGTTCCCACTCGAGCACTGGTGCTGGATTAGGATCAACCGTTACAGCCACTGCAGACTCGACGGTTACAGGAACTTCGACAGACTTTGTCGGATCGTAAACACTTGTCGCGACAACGGTAAAGGTCCCTTCACGCTTTGGAGCGGTGTAGATGCCATCCTTGGAGACCTTACCAACGCTCTGTCCGCTGCCATCCGTGAGGACCTTCCATGTCACTCCACGGCGAGCATCCCCTACTGGTATCCGTGGCGAGAGGTTGTTTACCACAGCAGCCAGGCTGACTGACTCATCGAAGGAGATTGTTGGCGCAGCAGGCGTTACGGTTACCGTAGCGGGCGCATTGACCGTGACAGGAACCGTTGTTTGCTTTGTTGAGTCGTACTTGCTGACGACTAGAATCTCAACTGTCTTGACCGTGTCTCCGGTTACCTTTGGTGCAACATAGGTCGCACTGTTTCCAGTGACACTTTCAAGTGTGCCGTTGGCCGTTCCAGAACCGCCCTTGATTGAGAATGTGACTTCCGTTTCTGGAGCATTCACAATCGAAGCATTTAGGTCGAGAGGAAACTCAGACCCAATCGCTGCATCGATAGGGCTTACAGACAGCTCGGTTCGGCTTGTGACCGCAACACGCTCAGCCTTGGAGATTGCACCATCGACCTTGACAGTGACAAAAGCTTCGATCGGACGCTTACCACGAACAGAGGAACCATTGTCAATGGTCTCAAGGTTTGCAGGATTTGCGGACACTGCAAACAATGCTGAGCCATGTGTCAACGGAACCAGCTCGCCCTTGGAGTTGCGCGCTTCGAACGTCAAGTCCTTGGTTTCACCAACCTCGACAGACTGGTTAGGCACAACAGCCACCGTCTGAATCCCGGTGTAGGTAGAAATGGTAACGGTTAGAGAGCCATCTGTAACGACTGTAGCCGATGCCTGTGCAAAGCCGACTTCAGGGCCTGTTGCATCTGGCGTCCCGTAGAACTTGACCGTCAAGAGGTGGCTTCCCACCTTGGCCTGACGAGGCGTGTCGTACACGACGGGAATACTGACGCCAGCCTGTCCATCAGGACGGTTGACGACCCAGGTGATGTCTTCAGCATTGCTGTCAGCACCTGCCATCGTAATACGCGCTGACAGCGCAGATGACAAGCCAACAACACGGGTACGTGGACCCCAGTCAACTTTGACGCGGAACGTGGCGAAGCGCGTTTCGCCTCCACCACCGCCACCACCATTATTGCCACCCTCAATGGTTGCCGAAGGGCTGCTTCCACCGCCACAACCTGTAGACACAACGGCCACAGATCCCAGCAACAGCACAGCAGCGGCTAACCAGGAGTAACTCTTCCCGGCGCGAATTTGCATGCCAAAACCTCTCCTTTCGGATGAGCCGAAGTTCACCTGCGAACCGCCGATTTCCTGCGGGCTCTGTCCAAAAGTCTATTGATATGCCTCACCATTTCCCACGAATGCGCTCGCAGGACCCAGTGAGGTGCCGATAAAAACGCGAATCCGCCTGTCTAATCACATATGGGCCAGACACACGAAATCGGCATTGCCATTCTCTGGTCTAGCAGGGTCTGTTGTCAAGGGTAAATGCCCGTTGAAACCAGTGAAGTTTTACAGGCTGCTAAGGTTTGTCTATCATCAATCCCGGCGGATCTGGAGCTGCGGCAATCATCGTCTTTGTCAATTCAGCAGCAACTTCATCCAAATTATCTGTCGGGGATACATAAATGGCAGGCAGAAACTCGCATTCAACTCGGCTGAATGGCTTGGGTATGGCGTAGCGGTCCCATGTGGCAATATTCCAGCAGTTCGAATATCGCATCACCACAGGACAAATAGGTCGTTGTGACTTCTTAGCGAAGTAAACAACTCCGTTTTGGATGACCCGGCGTGGACCGCGAGGGCCATCTGGTGTAAACGAAATACTGACGCCCCGCTTCAGACAGTTAACGAGCTCAACGGCAGCCCGAGCCCCGCCACGTCCAGTGCTTCCCCGGACAATGTCATAGCCCAACTTTTCGAGAACCCTAGCCTGCACATCTCCATCACGGGATAGACTCGTAAGCGCCGTGAACTTACGCCAAGAAAGCACATGACCGGCGATAAGGGCATCCCCATGCCAAACGACAAAGACACCACCATGCTCACTTGCCTTTTCCATCTCCGGCATCCCAATGATCTTCTTGCGAAGCGTAATGTGAATCATTGAGCTGACCAAATGGACAATCGTAGATAACACTTCCGCTCTGAGGGTTACAGGTCGCACTTTTTCCATCAGGATTCTCCACCTTCTCCACGAAGCTGGGTTTCCACCAGCCGTGCATAAACTCCGCCAGCGGCGACAAGAACATCGTGAGTCCCGATCTCCACGATACTCCCAGCCTGCATCACAACAATCCGGTCCGCGTCCACGATTGTCGAAAGACGATGTGCAACCACCAGAGTCGTTCGATCGTGTCTCCCGGCGCGTATCGCATCCTGAACCGCGGCTTCTGTCCCGCTATCAAGAGCACTGGTTGCTTCATCGAGGATCAGAACGCGTGGCTTGCATATAAGGGCACGTGCAATCGCAATCCGTTGGGCCTGACCGCCGGATAACATCGCTCCACGTTCACCAACCAATGTGGCATAGCCATCCAGCTTCGACATAATGAACTCATGCGCACCTGCTGCACGTGCGGCTAGCTCAACATCATCGTGTGTCGCACCAGGTTTCCCATAGGCTATATTCTCGAAAATAGTCCCGGCAAACAACACTGTTTTCTGAGGAACGATGGCCATCACCGACCGTAGGCTCCCCTGCTTGATGTTACGCAAGTCGATGCCATCCAGCTTTACACAACCTGTCCACGGGTCGATGAAACGGGGGATCAGATCCACGAGCGTCGACTTGCCAGACCCAGTCGCCCCCACAAACGCGATCGTTTCACCCGGATGAATGTCTAGCCTTACACCACACAGAACGGGAGTTTCCAGCATGTAGCCGTAAGTGACATCCTCGAGTGACAATGCACCCTTTACATCAACAAGGTCGATTGAGTCGGGGAGATCAGCGATTTCTGGATGAACATCGAGAACTTCCTCATGAATACGATCCACGGCGCCAAACATATCCAGCAACGCACCGCGCAGCGATCCCATCCCGCCGATTGCACGCGATAGCTCGTTTGCAGCGAACACAAACTGCAGAAACCCGCCGATACTTAGGCCTCGCACGCGGTCCGCAACCCAGGTATCCCGTGCTGCGCCGACCAGACCTGCGGCAGTGGCTTCCTTCGTTACGCGGAGTACATCAGCTGTGTGTAAAGCTATCTCTTGTGCCCCGATGACTAGGATTACAGCCATCGCGATCGATCCAATCCAGTCAACACTGGGTCCGAGCAGAGCTGAGCGACGGATTCCACGCATTTGTGCATGTATAGCACCATCGGCAACCTTGGCAAAACGATTCAGCTCACGCTCTTCGGCAGCGAATGCCTTGATAACCCTCGGGGATGACAATGTTTCATCCATAAGGGCATTGAGCTCCGCCTGCTTGCCCTGCGCCGTCTGGCTGAGTGCACGCAACCTGCGCGTGATCTGCTGTATCGCAAGTGCCATCAGGGGAACAACCGCAATCGTAATCAAAACAAGCTTTGGGCTGGTTCTGATCAAAATGACAGACATTGTCACGGCGGTGATCGGAAGCGCAATTGAGTCCTTAACCCAGTTCGCTGCATTTTGAAGCTTTGCGACATCGGTGGTCATGGTCGACATCAGATTGCCCGTGCGCTGCGTGTCAAAATATGTCAACGGCATTCGAAGCAGGTGGGAATACAGCGTTCGGCGAAGATCATTCCCGACACGCAGGCTAACCTCAGCCAGCACCGTGCCTTGGATATACCGGAGCAGAACCAAGACGGTGTAAAGCCCAACGATAGCCCCGGCGACAACATAGATACCACTGATGTTTCCGCTACCGGAACGATCCGCAAATTCCTTTACCGCTGCAGCAACCCCACCGGGAATAGCTCCCGCAATCGCCGCAGCCACAAGTCCAATGGCTAACTTTCCACGATACGGTTTGAGGAAGCCAAGGAGAGATTTGAGTCGGGATGTTTCAAGCTTTTGCTTCATCTACCGCCTCCAAAATGTCCATCCCATGGTTCATCCAGAATGTTGACAGCGCTTCAAATGCCACACGAATATTTGCGGGTTGCATATCGCGCTCTGCTGCTAAGTTACTAATCGCCCGCACTTGGATGCACCGGACACCGCGTGCATTTGCAATGTCCGCCACTGCATACCCTTCCATCGTTTCGATGGAAGCACCAAACATGTCTCGCCGAAGAATGCCCGTCGCACGCGTTCCAGTTACCGTCGAGACCGTGCACCCGTTTACAATCGGAACACAACCGATTATAGGCGCATGAAGGTCAACCTTGACGTGGGATGCCCCAAAGGGAAAATCTCGGAGCGGACAAAAACAAGGACTCTCAGGAAGCTCAACCCCCAGGTCACCGACGACTTCAGACCCAACAAGCACAACATCACCAATGCGCAAGCTCGTGTCTCGGTACGCTCCGGCGATTCCGATACTGACTAACGGGCCAGTAACATCAGATTTGAGGAACGACCGATAAACGGCCGGCATACCAACACCAGTCACCAGATGTTTCATCCCATGTAGCGGAGTTAATGCCTGCCATTCGAGCTGACTGGCAACGACGATTGTTGGACCTGTCACTAGTTTGTCAGCGGCTCCACACGCATCGATGACACCCGCGTCACACCGCTGTCAACCGACATACCAACGCCGCCACTGGCATCGTCCATCGGGATCAAGCCCTCAACACGAATCAATGCTCCCGGCGCATCGACAACGCCAATCACCGTGCCACTTGCATTCAAGTCAACCGACAGGGCATACACCGTATCCGGTACCCATTTCACGGCCTCCTCTGCAATGACCTCAACCATGTCATCCTTTCGGAAGACAAGCTTTACGGTTCCAGCGGATGTCACTTCAAGGGCAACATGTCGACGAAGCCCTCGGACACCAGCCAGCAGCGCAAAGTTTTCGGCCATATGGGGCTCGAAGTGCGCTGTTGTCCGGTACCCTGTCCAAGCATGCCCGCCGGTGATCGCCTGCTTTGGTCCGTTATTGCTCACCAATCTGTACGGATAGGTGGACTCGTGTCCGGAGAATTCCAAGCGATCTAAGTCGGTGATCCACGATGCTCGCCATGCCTTATTCGCAGCGCCATCCGCAGGAGGACAAAGTGAGACAGCCGGTACGCCTGAGTGGTCCAACCAGTCCAGATAAACCGTTCCTGATCCAGATTGACCAACCACCTGAATACCAATGGCGCCAACCATACGGCCATGTGTATCGGGCACCGTCCACTGCAATGTGGATGCTTCACCAGGCGCGATCACAGTCACATGCGAACAGAGCCATGCCAAGGCTCCATCCCCCTCAAGAACACCAACACAGAGGCGAACAGATGCGGCCCGGACATTCGTTCTCCCGGAGACCACACGGGCACGTAAGAGCTGCCCAGAATACACATTTGGGCTACCAATAGCTTCATAGCCGCCGACATAAGCCTCGGATGGATAGAAGGTGTCCGTAGCAACCCGCGCCACTACCCCTGTTGAGACATTCTTGTACGCTATCAGCAGCGCACGCTCATCGGCTGCCACGCCCGCATTCTCGGCAAGCTCACCGATTTCGACATTGTCGATCGTAACGCCATCCGTAGCGTCATCCCCGCCGCGTACGCGGAAGCCATGCAGCGACCCGCGGAGCATAAAGTGGTACCGCATGCCGCCATTTGGCATCACCGGACGGATTCCTTGGATTCGTCGACCGATGTTTGCGATCCGCACGGCTTCTACTGCAGCATCGGTGATCTGCGATCCAGGCTTTGCACTTGGCAAGTACATCCGGTCCGCAACTGGTGTACGGAAGTCCGGGCCGCGATCGATGCCATCGAGGCCATTTTTGATTCCCATCAAGGCACCGACATTGCCGACATTGCAATCCGTATCCCACCCGGCGGTTGCGGCAATCATGAGTGTGCGCTGGAAGTCATCATCCCCGTGAAGGAACGCCATTTGGATGATGGCGTGATTTGGGATGACATGGCACCCGCCACCGAACTTGTCATAGCCGTATTTGTTCTCGATGTGCGTAAAGGTCTGGCGCCAGTCACTTGGATCGGCGGAATGCCATGCCCGAATGTCATCGACGAGGCGGCGGAGCTTTCCACCCTTGGAGATGTGCAGCAAGGCAAGATCCAAAATCTTGTCACGGTCTGACTCTACAAATGCGATGGCTTCCATTGCCGCGAGAAGCTGTGCGGCGCGGACGGCGTCGCCATCGTGGCTCACACTCGCAGCAATGCCTGCAAAGTGCGCGGCTCTTTCAGGGTCGCCAGGCGCAATCATCGCCCAGGCATCGATGAAAATCTGAGCACCAATTTGCTCTGCGACGACCTGTGTATTCCGTTCGATGCTTCCTGAGTCGGGAGGCAGGATGCCATCCTTCAGACGACGGAACGCCGTGTGTTCGGTACTGACTCCAAGACCACCCCACCAGAGCACCGTTTTGTGTTCGATCAGGTGATTCAGCCAGACATCGGCGACCATTTTCGGTGTGATGTCGTATGGACAGTTGTTGTCATCGAAAGCGCGGGGAAAGATAAACGTTCCGCTGATGTCATCATCGGTGATGACAAGCGGTACACCAAAGCGCTGGTGAACGTAGTAGTTAACCTCGCCGATAGTCTCTTCAATCTGCCGCCGTCCCCATCCCTCGAAGGGTCGGCCGAGATAAACGCCGATCAGTTTTCCAAGAATCCCGGCGTAGACACGCGCATCATAGTCGGTTGGCAGGTTTGTCATCGTTACTCCAGTCTACGTCGAAATACGTTTTTGCATCCGCCTACGGTTCCAGAAATGGTTCCATAGCCACCCACCAAAGTCGTGGATTGACGTGGTTTCAGATGCTTAACTTGTCAACAGGAACGTGTCCAAGCTCCAGCGGTACACTGATTGATTGTAACGGATGGAGGGAAATCGGCATCTTTGCTGGTGTCCCGATGGTAGATCAGCAGGATAACTCTACCCACTGGTCGAACGATTTCCGGTCGGATTTCCCGTAAGAGATGGAGGGTTGGTTGATGTCAGCTACCAAGCA
Source organism: uncultured Armatimonadota bacterium (assembly GCA_903924445.1). Lineage (GTDB taxonomy): Bacteria > Armatimonadota > Armatimonadia > Armatimonadales > Armatimonadaceae > CAIRTT01. The sequence continues at coordinate 15,965 of CAIYBQ010000508.1, forward strand.
GATTCGTATTGCATTGATTGGTTATCAGTTCATGGGGAAAGCGCACTCCAATGCCTATCGCCAGTTGACCAAGTTCTTTCCGGAAATCGGAATCGAACCTGTCCTGCAAGTATTGTGTGGCCGCACTGAAGACAAGGTCAAAGCTGCTGCCGTAAAGTTTGGCTTTGCAGAGTATGAGACCGACTGGCGCAAGGTCATCGCCCGTGATGACATCGACCTCGTTGACATCGTCACCCCGGGTGATTCGCACGTCGAAATCGCCATCGAGGCCGCAAAGGCTGGCAAGATGGTGTTCTGCGAAAAGCCACTTGCGAGCACGGTTGCCAAGGCAGGCGCGATGCAGGATGCGGTTGCGGAAAACAACGTTCCCAACGCGGTTTGTTTCAATTACCGTGGAGTACCTGCGGTCGCACTGGCCAAAAAGATGATCGAGAATGGCGACCTTGGCCGGATTTATCACTGGCGCAGCGTCTATCTCCAGGACTGGATTGTGGATCCAAACTTCCCGATTGTTTGGCGCCTGCAGGGAGATATCGCTGGCAGTGGCGCCCATGGCGACCTGATTGCGCATTCAATTGACATGGCTCGCTACCTGATGGGTGAGATCACGGAAGTTTCCGGGATGATGGATACCTTTGTAAAGCAGCGTCCAATCCTTGCGGAGATTGATGACCGTTTGGGCGGCAAGGCCAGTGATCAGATGGGCGAAGTCACCGTTGATGACAGCTCGATTTTCCTTGCTCGCTTTGAGAGTGGCGCCGTTGGAACGTTTGAAGCAACCCGCATGGCTGCCGGACGCAAGAACCACAACAAGTTTGAAATCAATGGCTCCAAGGGCTCGATTGTCTTCAACATGGAGCGGATGAACGAGCTCGAGTATTACAATCACGAGGATCCGGATGACCGTAAGGGTTTCCGTGTGATTCAGACCACGGATGGTAGCCACCCTTATACGGGCAACTACTGGCCAGCCGGTCACATCATCGGGTACGAGCACACCTTCATCAACCTGATTCGTGACATGCTGGTGGCGTTTACGGAGGGTAAGGAGTTTCATCCAAACTTCGCAGATGGCCTGGCGTGTCAAAAGGTTCTGGATGCAGTTGTTACTAGCTCGGAAACGCGCAGCTGGCAAAAGATCTGAGAGGCTGACAGTTACGAGGGAGCCCCTTCTGGATGACTCCAGGAGGGGCTTTTTCGTTTCTCAAACAACTTTGTGCCATTCAGGACAGGTCTACCTGAAACGTGCGAGATTGGATTTGACTGCTGATACCTATCGATGGATGCGCAGCTCTGCGTTGATTGAATGTGGATTGGCCACTGCCCTGAAAACAGTAAAAACTCCCCTCCCAGGTTGTCCTCGGAGGGGAGTTTTTGCTGATGGCCGTTTGGCGCTTAAGCCTCGGTGATCGTAATCAACTTTATCGTCTGATTCGTCGATGGACGATCCTGTGCTCCGGTTTGTGTTGTCGCGATGGCATCGAGGACATCCAAGCCGGATGTCAGCTTGCCAAAGATCGTGTACGCAGGTGGCAAAGCGTAGTCGCTGTGCATCACAAAGAACTGGGAGCCATTGGTGTTTGGACCGGCATTTGCCATCGCCAACGTGCCGCGGGTGTACTTGCGGGTGACCGTTTCATCGGAGAAGCGGTAGCCAGGGCCGCCGCGTCCAGTTCCCGTTGGGTCTCCACCCTGAATCATAAAGCCCTTGATGACACGGTGAAAAATGACGTTGTCATAAAAGCCTTCACGTGCAAGAAAGACGAAGTTGTTTACCGTCATCGGGGCCTCGGCTGCATACAGCTCGAGCTCCATCGTTCCTGCAACGGTCTCAATCGTAGCCGTGTAGGTCTTCGCCAAATCGATGCTTAGCGCCGGTGGCGCTGCGTATTGCTTGTTGCTCATGCTCTTATTGTAACCGACTGTCAGGGGTTGAATTCTCATTGATTACGAACTTTGCACACGTGAAGTTGGTATTCTAAATCTGATGAATGTTCTCGAGTCCATGCGTGTCGCGCTAGGCGCGCTAATTGCCAACAAGCTACGGTCCATCCTGACGATGCTGGGTGTGATCATCGGCGTGGGAGCTGTCATCATTATGATTGCCATCATCCAGGGAGCACGCCAGAAAGCCATCGCCAACTTCCGGGGTAATGGTGCTGACATTGTCTTTGCTGTTTATGCTCCAAAGCGTGAGGGTGGAGGTGCAGCGCGCCTCGATGGTATGAACCTCGATGATGTTGAAGCGATTCGGCGGCAGGTGACGCAGATCGATGCCATCGTTCCGCGCCTCGAAGAGCCGGCAAAGGTCATCCGCGGTTCGAAGACATACTCCGCTCAAAGCGTTGGAGCGACGGCTAACTACCTCGATGTGTCCGTGGTTGAGCTTGCCGAAGGTCGGTTTATATCGGGTGAGGACAACGACACCTGGGCAAAGGTGGCTGTCCTTGGACACAAAGTTGCGCTTGAGCTTTTTGCAGCCGGTGAGGAACCCATTGGTCAAACAGTCGTCGTTGCGACCGGTCAGGCGAAAGTGCCTGTGACGGTTGTGGGCGTGCTGGCGCGTAAAGGCAATGCAAACTTCGGGTCAAGCCCGGATGACCAGGTCTTCCTCCCCTACGAATCCCA
>CAIYBQ010000509.1 GCA_903924445.1 uncultured Armatimonadota bacterium
CTTCCCATCACATTCAGGAGACAAATGTTTTGCGATGCCACATTCTGCTCGATATAATGACGCTCGTTATCGGGGCGTAGCGCAGTTGGTAGCGCGCGACATTTGGGATGTTGAGGTCGCATGTTCGAATCATGTCGCCCCGATCGGAAAACCGGACAGAGCAATCTGTCCGGTTTTTGGTTTCTATAGACTCGGTGTACAGGTCGTCTGCGTGACCCTGTTTTCAGCATCCACATACACAACCGTTTGCGTAATGTCTCCGAGCTCCGTGACTGGAATATGCTCGATGCGGTTGATGACAATGATGTCTCCGCGCGAAAATAGATGTGCCGGCGGACCATTCAGAACAACGCTCTGCGGGTCTCCCGGGATCACATACGTTTCCCAGTGATTGCCATTGTTGACATTGTTGATGTGAACAAACTCAAAGTTCATCAGACCCGCAGCCGCAATCAGCTCCGGGCAAATGGCAATAGAGCCTTTGTAGTCAGCATTGGCATCCGTGACCGTTGCACGGTGAATCTTGGCGGTGACAAAGAGACGTTGACGCATGGTTGTTACTCCGGGTGCAGCTTGGTTACTTCAGATTTTGCTGGATGTTGCCACTAAAGGTATCGAGTTTCTCCTCGATCGCTTTGCATGCTGTATCAGATGTACAGGCTGCATGCAGACGAACGATGACGGTTGGCGATCCGCCCATCACCTGTCGAACACCCTTTAGGATCCGGCTTGGCAGGTTTCGTACACGGCCCATCTTTGACATCGTCTCGATGTGACCGCTCTGCTCCTGCTCCCAGTAGTCCATGATGATGCGGCTTTGGGGTGCGGAGGTGCTCCGGAAGATCATCCTGCGGACTTTCGCATTCCCTTTACTTGGTATCTGGCCAGCGAAGGTGAAGTCACCCTGTGCCATACAGACCGTTGGGTCGTGATAGGCATCAAGGTGGGCGCCCGAGACAATTGTAAGGGCGACTTCAGGAGCATTCGCTAGCTCGTAAATGTAGACGCTGCCTTTGGGATTGCCAATCATCTCACTATAGCGGGTGCCAAATGGCTGTTCGGTTGCCAGATAGCCTGCAATCGCAAGCGGGGGGACTGGAATCCAGCTTGCCTGTGCACGGACCTGTTTTGCCTGCGCTGTCGCAATACCCACAACGATTGCCATCAAGGGGATGGATGCAATGAGAACGATGTCATTGATGTTCGCTTTGACGCGAGGCTTGTAGACCCGCCGCATCGATGCAATCCCCATCAATACCCCGAGGACAACACCAAGGGTAGCTTCCGCGATCAGGAGGAGCTTAATTGTGGCGGGCGATGCGGAAACGTTTAGCATCCCGTGCCAGGATGCAAGCAGGGATTCCGGAAGTGGGATGCAGAGGAGAACCATCACCAGTGAGATTGGAAAGAGACGTTTTCCGTGGAGGTGCCCGGATGACCGCGCGGTAAGCACCAGGACAAAGGTGAGTGCTGAGAATGTTACCGTCGGTGCGTGGCCCACTGTGCCTAGGATTAAGATGATGGCTCCGAGCACAAACCCAAACCATGTGTTGAAGGTCACTTTGTCCTGAAGGCGCGGAGGCATCAGGAGGCAGGTGAAGACGCTGCTCACGAGCGCCGCAAAACTCAGGATTTGCCATGGTGCTGCAACGGATGCCGACATCCAATATCCACGTGGGAGGTCCATGATCAGTGAAATGGGCCGATCGACAGCATCCCGTGCCTCGTTGAACAGCCACGGACCATCGACCCTGAGGAGGACAAGTGTGAGACCAATCAAGCCTAAGCGGAGACCAACATGGAGCAGCTTCTGGCCAATAGAGAGGCTTTCATAGCCATGCAGGGTTTCGGGAGTGTGTTTTGGCGCGACGAAAAACTCATCTTCATCATCGATCGGCAATTGCAGGTAGTCATCGTAGCCCCCCATGCTGACGGCTTTTAGCTGCTCCAAGGCCTGTTTGGCGAGGAGTCGCTCCCGGATGATGAAGAGCGTTATCAAAACCGCGGCTAGGAGGCCACCGAAAATAAGGATGTCTCTGGTGGCGATGCGTGTGCCGCCTTCAACGGGGGGATTATAGGCAACGAGTTTGCCAACAAATGTGTGACGCTCATCGGCAACTTTCGAGTCAAACGTCGCGACGCCATCTTTGACAACGATGTCCCAGCGTGTCGCGGTGGAGCTCGACAGTCTGTCCATGACGAGGGAAATTCCGGATGTGCCTTTAGATCCCGGTTTGATGTTTAGGAGAGCCGGAACCTTGTCCTTTGACAGGGCATAGAGGTTCATCGCCGAGAAGAGACGTGTCGCCTCAAGGCTCCCATCCATAAAGCTGATCTCAGCCGCATAGACCGCGAGGACACCGCCAGGCTTCTGCTCCGCCATCAGGGATAGAACCACTGAAAGTGGAAACGTTTGGTTACCACCCGTCGATGAAACACCATCAAATTTAACTGCATACGCCTTTAGCGGCTCTGCAGATGACCGGAGTGGTGTCAGTGTAAAAATTGCAGCCAACAGGAGCAGCAATAATCGTGGCAATTGGATGTTTTTCAATTCAGTGTAATCGTATCAATATTGGACGCGATTGCAGGGTGAATGAAGATGGATTCTTCGGCGATCGGCAATTTCCGTGCCATATTAGGACCCGGTGAGGAAAGGTATGCAAAAACACACAATTAATATTGCAAATGTGTCTAATGCATGACATTATGCCGCTAAGCAAAATTTGGGGTTTGCGGCTTTCTGAAGCATAACACCTCGCTTGGGATGTGACACCTTCGTCAGATGCCTTGAGAGAACCGGCCTTGCTGCCGGGCACGTTCTGCTCAGACTTGTCGCTTCATCTAAACTACGGTTCGTATCTGACGGTTGTTCCCGCGTACCGTGTTATGTTTTGCTAATGTTCAACGCGCCGGGTTAGAGGCGTCGAAAACGAATCATTCTTAGTATTGCTTGGAACCGTCCGCGGATTGTTAAGAGTCATCTGAAAATCCTGGACAACCTCAAAGATTTAGGTTCGGAGGTAGCTATGCAGTCTTCATTCAGCAATGCGCGTTTACGTAACGCCTTTACGCTCATCGAGCTTCTCGTCGTCATCGCGATTATCGCGATCCTCGCAGCAATTCTCTTCCCTGTGTTCGCACAGGCAC
>CAIYBQ010000510.1 GCA_903924445.1 uncultured Armatimonadota bacterium
CGATACGAAGCTGCATGTGATCGTGGAGGCGGACCCAAATCGTTTCGTGAAAGCCATTTGGTCGGTCAACCGCAAAACCATCCGATTCGCGTCTACGCGCACCGAAGGCTCGGACTTCAATCTGTGGGACTAGTTCACTAATGCTCATCGTAGGATTCTGCAATGATTTCGTTACAGCATACAATACAACTCGCACCGCTGCGGAATAATATGCAAAACGTATCAGGTTGCACACTGCTTTGCAATCACCACCGGGAGCATCCATGTTTCGACGAACCGCATTACTCGCATCCGCCATCAGCCTCAGCCTGCTCGCCACATCCCGTGTCAACGCACAGGATGTCACGGTAAATATCCAAGCCGACAAACCGGGCCACACCGTCAACAAAAACATGTATGGCATCTTCCTTGAGGAGATTAACCACGGCGTGGATGGTGGTCTCTACGGAGAAATGATTGCTAACCGGGCATTTGAAGACAGCCGGCCTCCGGAAGGCTTCAAAAAGGTCGGAGACAAGTGGATTTCCGATGCCGGCTGGGACAGTGGCTTCAATGTAAAGGCTGGCACGGTCCCCCGCTGGCAGCTGGATCAACGTGGTGGCAAGGCGGAGTGGTGGGTTGTGCCGACCACGGGACTCAACAAGAATTCGCCTTACCATCTGCGCGTTAATGTGACACAGCCGGCGGGCACGGGTAAGGCCGCGGCCGTCCGCAACACGGGTTTCTGGGGCGTCGGCTTCCGGAAAGGCGCGTCCTACAAGGTTGTCGCCCACATTCGCTCGACCACTGGGGATGTCCGTAAAGTGCGTATCCTTGGCGATGACCGCTATGGCAATGCAGTCACATCAACGGTTTCTGGAACATCGGTTGGCAATGGCTGGACCCGTATCGAAGGCACTATCACGGCAAAGAAAACCATTGATAATGCCCTTCTAACCTTAGAACTTCCATCCAAGGGAACGATTGACATCGATTATGTCAGCTGCTTCCCAGTCAACACGTGGAACAACCGCCCGAATGGCCTCCGAAGCGACATCGCCAAAATGATTGCCGACATGAAGCCCGCCTTTGTGCGCTTCCCTGGCGGCTGCGTTGTCGAAGGCGGCTCGCCGGAGATGACGTACCGCTGGAAGGATGGCATCGGTCCCGTTGAGGAACGCTACGAGCGCTGGAATGCTTGGAACTATCGACGAACACACGGCATGGGGGCACTTGAGTACCTCCAGTTCTGCGAGGACCTCAAGGCGCAGCCGATGTGGGTTGGGTTTGCAGGCCAAACGTGCATCTACCGCAATCCACAGCATGTTCCGCTCGCGAGTATGAGCTGGGTCATCGATGACAATATTGACTTCCTACAATATGCGATTGGGGATCCGACATCCGAGTGGGGTAGCAAGCGCGCGGATGCAGGTCATACCGCTCCATTTGCAAATCCGTTGGTTGAGATTGGCAATGAAAATGTCGGTCCTGAGTATGAGACCCGCTACAAAATGGTCTACGCACAGGTCCATAAGCTGTTCCCAAGCCTCACGACGATTGCGGACTATAACATCCCGAATGCTGAATTTGACCTCATCGATGAGCACTATTACAACTCGCCGAGCTGGTTTTTCGGCCAGTTCAACTTCTACGACAACTATGACCGTAAGCAGAAGCCGGTTTATGTTGGCGAGGTAGCGGTCACGACGCCCGAGGGTGGTCCTGACAAGGGGAATATGGTCGCAGCGCTGAGCGAAGGCGTGTTCCTGATGGGCTGTGAGAACAACGCCGATGTGGTCAAGATGGTCTCGTATGCGCCGCTGCTTGCGCATGTGAATGGCAAGTCGGGCTGGCACGGGATGATTCTCTTTGACAGCCTCCGCACGGCGGGTACGGTTTCGTACCATCTGTGGAAGCTGTTCCATACCAACCGTCCTGATGTCACAATCCCGACGGCAGTCAAGAGCGCAACCGGTGGCCGCAAGACATTTGATGGCAAGATCGGTGTTGGCACATGGCTGACGAGTAGTGAGTATAAAGACATCTCTGTCACAGCGGGTGGCAAGACTGTCTATGACTCCAATACTAATGGCTTCACCGGCGCGAAGACCGAAGGTGGCATTTGGCAAACTTTCGGCAATGTAGCGAAGCAGGTTGGCAAGGAGACAGGAACGTACACATTTGGGGATGCGAGCTGGTCTGAGTACACGCTTAAGCTGAAAGCCCGCAAGATCTCGGGTGATGAAGGCTTTCTCATTGTCTTTGGTGACAAGCTGGGCCAGCGATATTGGTGGAACATGGGCGGCTGGGGTAACCGCGAGCATGGCATCGAGCGCAACCGTGCGCCAGTTGGGCAGCGCGTAGGTGGAACCATCGAAACGGGACGCTGGTATGACATCGAAGTCAATGTCAGCGGTGGCATGATTGTTTGCAAGCTGGATGGCAAGGTTGTTCACACGGTTCCTGTGCCGGACACATCCGATGTCTACGCGAGCAGCGGCTACGATACGGCGAAGAAAGAAGTCGTTGTAAAGCTAGTCAACTCGACGAGTACGACGAAGGCATTTGGTGTCTCGATGTCCGGGTTATCGGGCATCAGCAATAAGGCAACGCTGACGATTATCCGCGCGGATGACCCGCAGGCGAACAACTCGCTACTTGAGCCAAACAAGGTTGTGCCGGCTGTTTCTACGATTGCGTGGCCACCGGCGAACGGCAAGGTTACGCTTGGCAGTAATGCCCTTGCAATCATCCGGTTCAAGGCACGTCAGACCAAGTGATGTTAAAGAGGTCATGGATTGTTCCACCCGGAATTCAAGTCACGGGTGGCCCATGGCTGGAAGCGCAAGAGATAACCGCGAAGCGCATCGGGGCCTATCGCCCGGATGACCTCTTGCATAGCTTTCGTCAAACGGCGGGGCTCGCCCCCGCCGGAACGCCTCAAAAAGGCTGGGAAGCGCCTACATCGGAGCTACGCGGACACTTCACCGGCCACTATCTGAGCGCTGCGGCCCGCGCCATCCGCTGTGGCTTTGTAGACCTAACCCCGAACATCGAGCGCGTTGTGACCGGCCTCCGTGACTGCCAAAACGCTATCGGGTCCGGCTATGTTTCTGCATTTCCTGAGACGTTTATCGACCGCGTCATCGCCCGCGAAAAGGTCTGGGCGCCGTGGTACACCCTCCACAAAATCGGGCAGGGCCTCCTGGATGCACATGTCAATTCAGAAACGCCCCTCGCCGGTGATGTCTGCCGGAAGTTTATTGGCTGGGTTCAGCAGCGCATGGATGCCCTTTCCGACACCGAGCTGCAGCGGATGCTTGCGACTGAGCACGGCGGGATGTCGGATTTTCTGGCACAGGCCGCGACCGTTTTTAATGATGCAGCTGTGAATGCGCTTGCAAAGCGCTTTCTTCACCGCGACGTTATCAGTGCCATTCAAGAAGACAACTGGAAATGGTTTGAAGGCCGGCATGCGAATACGCAGATTCCGATTGTCATCGGGATGGCGAGGATTGGCATTCTCGAAAATGACCATGAACTAATCGATGCCGCTGCGGCGTTTGTCAACCAGGTCCTGACTGGCTGGACGTATCCAAATGGTGGCAACAGCGACCTCGAGCATTTTGGGCTGTTTGGCCGGCAGCACGACCACATTTCAGCCGAGACCAGCGAGACATGTAACACGCACAACATGGCAAAGCTGGTTACGCTTTTGTCAACGGTTCAGTTGCATTCTCACTGGGATGCTTGGCTAAACCACGCGTGTGAAAACCACTTACTGGCGGCGCGGGAGCCGGGTGGCGCAGGCCTGATGTACTATTTCCCGCTGAGTGCCGGAGCCACAAAGAAGTTTGACAACCCAAATGAAGACTTCTGGTGTTGCAGCGGGACGGGGATTGAGACGCCATTTTTGCTTCCGGAATGGCTTGCCCGCATCAGCAATACAATAGCAGATCCGGAAATCGAAGTCGTTCAAGGCATTCCGTTTACGGTGCAGGCGCATGGGAAAATGCTCTGCCTATCGGATGCTGCGGGCGGCGGACCTGCATTGACTGCAAGCACGGGGACGCGTGTTGTCGAAGGCGCGGCGCTCGGTCAAACCAAGGACACGGTTCGCTGGGAGGCCCTCCCGGGAGACCCCACATTCGGGTCGTTCTTCCACGGTTCAACGCTGCTTGCATTTACAGGCCTGAAAGCCCCCGTGGATACTGCGTGCATCATTGCTGATATGCAGCGGGCAATCGAAGCCTACATACGCAGCGGGAACAATGGAGCCCTTCCGCTAATTACCGTTCCCGACCAGGCCGTTGAGATAGGTGTCGCATCGATCACGTCCATCCACAGCGAGCCTTACACTTGTGTTGTCCGCGGATTCGATTCCCTTGAACTCCTCGAATCTTGGAAGTGCTCAGCAGATGCGGATGACGCGGCGCAACGGCAGCTCGATGCGCTCACATTTGATGTCATCCACAGCGGCTCGGAGAGCAGCGAGCTAACCCACGACACCGTGGCAACACCTGGCAGCTACGCTGGCGAGCTCGGACCGTTTACCGTCCGCGATATCCGCACCGGTCAAATGTACACAACGGGAGTCAATCTTCCAAACAATGGTCCCTGCTCTATCGCAATCACCTACTGGGGCGGCGAGTTCCGGCGGCGCTTCACCGTACGTATCAGGGGTACAGACTTCCTCCAATGCCTTGAGCTTGATAAACCGAATCAACCGGTAACATTCTGTTATCCCATCCCGGATGACACACCGCGCAATGTTCCCCTTGTCGTTTCAATTGACCCTGAGCCCGATGGCTACGCCGGCCTTGTCCTCGCCATCCGTTCCATCACCATTGATTCACCCACCCACCAGCCGTTCACAGGAGAAATAACCATGCAGACCACGCCGCAGCTAACGCCGATTCTTCATACAGAGATCACCTTCCGGGATGCCTTCTGGAAACCGCGTATTGATCGCAACCGCGATGTCACTCTCCCACACGTCCTCGAAAAGTGTGAGGAAACCGGGCGCTTTGGCAACCTCCGCGCCGCGGGTCGTAAAAACCTTGGCAACCAGGCCCCGCAGACCTGTGAAGGCTACTGCTTCAACGACTCGGATGTCTATAAAGCCATCGAAGGCGCCGCCAATATCCTCGCCGTAAAGCGGGATGCGAAGATCGAGCGCCGCGTGGATGCCATCATCGCCCTGATCGCACAGGCTCAGGAACCGGATGGCTATCTCTACTCCCCTAAGACCATCGGGGATCCGAACAACCTGCCCCCGGGTGGCACTAAGCGCTGGGAATCGATGGATGCAAGCCACGAGCTATACTGCGTCGGTCACCTCTACGAAGCAGCCGTTTCACACTTCCGCGCGACCGGTAAGCGAAACTTGCTGAGCATCGCCATTAAGAATGCCAACCTGGTTTCGGCGACTTTTGGACCTGGGAAGCGCGGCAATATCGATGGCCATCCGGAAGTCGAGCTCGGCCTCTCCGACCTCTATGGAGCAACCGGGGATGCACGCTACCTCCGCCTTGCGCAGTGGTTCCTCGCGCGCCGCGGAGATGCATCCCGTAAAGATCTCGTTGGTGAGTACGCGCAAGACCATAAGCCGCTCGTCAAGCAGGATGAAGCCGTCGGGCACGCCGTGCGCGCTGCCTACTGCTTCGGCGCGGCGGAGTATGTTGGGAACTTGGCGCATGATGCATCGTTGCGCGCGGTGGCAGACCGCCTCTGGGATGATGTCGTTGGCTACAAAATGTACATCACGGGTGGGATTGGCTCCCGTGGAAGCGGAGAAGCCCTCGGGGACCGCTACGAACTGCCAAACCGAACGGCTTACCAGGAAACGTGTGCAAGCATCGCGTTTGCAAACTGGACCAACCGGATGGGGATGCGTTACGCAGACACAAAATACGCTGATATCCTCGAGCGAACAGTCTACAACGCGGTCCTCTCAGGTGTTGGCCTCTCCGGTAAGAACTTCTTCTACGTAAACTCACTCCAGTCTGACAACGGCGCATTCCGCCCGGATTGGTTTGGATGTGCGTGCTGCCCACCGAACATCCTGAGGTTTATCGGAAGTATTGGAAAGCTGTTCGCAGCAACCGGCGGAGCAACACTTTACCTAAACTTGTTTGCAGCAAGTGATATCTCGACGACCACAGCCGCTGGCCCAATCAATGTTGCAGTCGATACGGTCTATCCACAAAATGGCGCGGTAACGGTCAAGGTCAAGGCTGGCACGGCGCCCGGATCGCAGCTCGCGATTCGCATTCCTGGCTGGGCCAAGGGTGAGGCCGTTCCCGGACGCCTGTACCGCTTTGCTGATTCGGAAAAATCAGCCGTAGTGGCGACGCTGAACGGAAAGCCCCTCGATGTCAAGGCCACATACGATGGCTACCTGGTCCTCCCGAAGAGCGTTGTTGCAGGTGACACGGTGAAGCTTGACTTCCCGATGTCGGTGCGTAAGGTCATCTCAAACCCGGGCGTGATGGACAACCGTGGCAAGGTCGCGTACCAGCGCGGGCCTCTTGTGTACTGCTTTGAAGGCACTGACCAGGCGGTCAAGGAAGTCTTCAGCACGGTAGCGGGCTCGGATGGCACCGCAAAGCCATCAAGTGAGATGCTTGGTGGCATCACTCCGATTGCGGTCGGTGCGAATGCCGTGAAACGTGTCGGTCTTGGAGGCATAACACTTGGCGACAAGCTGGTGCTAACTGGCATCCCCTACGCGACCTGGGCAAACCGCGGCGCGACCAGCATGGCGGTGTGGCTGCCGGGTTCCATCGATGCCGCAGAGGCTCCCGCCCTCCCGACCATCGCCAAAATGGCCAAGGTCCGTGCAAGCTTTGGAGCCAACCCGACCGCAGTGAACGACCAAAAGGACCCTGCAAAGTCGATTGACCACAACCATCCCTTCTATCACTACTGGCCGCACAAGGGCACAGCCGAGTGGCTTGAGTACAC
>CAIYBQ010000511.1 GCA_903924445.1 uncultured Armatimonadota bacterium
CGCGCCGTTGCCACCCGGGTTAAAGTTTGCAAGTGCTCCACCTGGGGCGAGGTCAGAGCCATCCATTTGCTTGCTTGCTTGGTTGAGGAAAGCATCAAAGTTGGTGACTTCGTCCGCGAGAGGCTGCAGCTTTGCGACATCCTCAGGAAGAATCTTGGCGCTGGTCTTGCCACCGGCGCTTGGTAATGTCTCGAGAGGCGCAGGGAGGAGGGTGTCCGCGGCCTTTGTCGCATCCTTGTCGGCGCGATCGAACATTTCGCGCAGCGACTGGTTCGAATGGAAGCGGTCACGGAAGCGCTGATTGGTGTTCTGATCGAGGATTTCGTAGTGATCGCGGACTGGGCCATCCGAGACGACATCCAGCTTGTAGCGACCCAGCGAGTTCCGCTGCGTCACCCAGTCAGGGGAGTAGTAGAACTCAAGCTGTGCAGTCTTTTGCAGCTGTTCGACGATTTCCTGGTTGTTTTTGACCGATGGAATTTCGACGACGTACTGGTGATCACCCTTTGGGATGATGACGGGTTCGGCGACGCCATTTGCGTTGACGCGGTTCTCGATAGTGCGGAGGACCGCAGCGCGGGTGTCATCATTCCAGCGTACATCGGGGGACAGTTTTTCAATCTGTGCCTCGAGGACGACGCGGGCCCCGCCCTGGATATCCAGACCGAGCTTGGGTGTGACACGCTTACTGAAGGCGTTTTTCGGTGCGAGCACGGGGGCAAGCACCACTGCAATCGCCGCCAGCGTGAGCGCAATAATGATGACAGATAGACGTTGAGGCTTCATATTTGACCTAAAACCAACCGATATTCGAATCAGTATATCGTTGACACCTCCAGCCCGCGGCGATGCCAGTCGGCAATAAGCCGCGAGCACCCTTGCACAGATGCTCGAAGCGTGCTGTTATACGGTATGCAACCAGGGAGGATCGCCATTGTTATCGGTGTCGCTACACTATGCTGTACGGCCATCCTTGCCACCGGCTGCGCAAAGAAATCAACCTCAAAACCATCCCCGAAACCCGCGAATGCTGACAAAGCGCAGCGGAATTTAAAGGACAACCCGGATATCCATGCGGAGATTGGCTCCTTTGATGCCGTCCTTCCGGATAACAAAGGCCGCCCGTGGGTCGCCGTTTCGGGTGTGGCATCCGCAAAGCTCCTCACCGATCCAAGTGGAAACCGAAATGCAACATCGACTATCAAAGGAACCAAGGCGCTCATTTATCAAAATGGATTACCTGCATTTACGCTTGTGGCGCCGCTGATTATTGCAGACCAGAAATCATCGCGCGTTACGGCAAGCGGTGGAGTAAATGCAGCATCCGCCGGCGAGGCAGGCACTGCCGTTCGGAAGCTGTCATCGGATACGATGATTTGGGATATGCGCCGCTCGACGCTTGTTGGGAAGGGCAATATTCGCCTCTATGACAGCACCGGGTTTGACATCCCGGCGGCATCATTCAAGGCGGATGGCACTCTGGCGCGCATTGATATTTATACGGATGAGAAGCCGGTGTCCGGCTGGTGGAAATAGGTGCGAGTCATGTCACGCGATGTAATCATTATTGTCACAGCAGTAGCCACTGCGGCATGTATCGCCCCGCAGCTGCTCGCCACCCCGCAGCCTCCAAAAGGCACCGCTGTTGTCGGCAAGTTCACGATCACCAACCCGGGCGGCTCGCTCAATGCTGAGTTTCGTGACCGAAGCAAGCCGGTTTTCGAGATGGCAGGCCCTGAGCTCAAGCTGCGCTCAAGCCAGCTCGATTTGGATGCCCGCAAGGCTCGCCTCGAAGTCAGCGGCAAAATCGTCGTCAAAGGCACGCTCACCGGGCCGCTGAAGATTGTCGTTAAAGCCGATGACCAAACAGACAC
>CAIYBQ010000512.1 GCA_903924445.1 uncultured Armatimonadota bacterium
GACCCAAGGTGCCGAACAGTATTACTTGCGGCGTGAAGCAAGGCCCTCTTTTGGACGGCATCTTGCGAACTGCCTAACCTTCATCCTCGACCGGAGACGTACCAAGAACCTACCCTGCCCACGCTGCGACATCTACTCTCGATGTATAACTAAGCGCCCTGTGTCTCCAACCAGAGGAAAAAATTAACCTTCATCCTCGACCGGAGACGTACCAAGAACCTGCCCTGCCCACGCTGCGACATCCACTCTCGATGTATATCTGAGCGCCCTTTGTCTCCAACCTGAAAAAATTAACCTTCATCCTCGACTGGAGACGTACCAAGAACCTGCCCTGCCCACGCTGCGACATCCACTTTGAGCTGCTCAAGACAACCGCTCTCGATGTACATCATGTGGCCACTTGGATAGTACGAAATTGCAATTTGGTCGCGAAGCGCTTCCGGGAGCCCCATATGGCTAAATGTGTATTCGGCGGCGAAATGTGGCGTGGCGAGATCATAATAACCGCTTGCAACAAAGACCTGCATGTGCGGGTTTCGACACATCGCCTGACGTAAATGCACGCTGGTATCCGTGTACTGATTGCCTTTGCCCCAATCCCATTTTGCATAGGCACCACCAAGAATTTGATAGCTGCGGTCGGTCTGGAAACCAAGGACTTCACGGCAGTACCGACTAAACGCAGCTGTATACGGTGGTCGAATCGCGGACATCGATGGATCATTCTCAGGGCCATCAGCTGTCCCGCGGCCTTCCTGACCCATGATGCGGCTGTCGAGACGCCCAACCACAACTCCATCGGCGCGGCGGAGCTCTTTGCAGAACTTCCAAATATCGATGCGGAGATCCGAAAGATCGAGATATTCGGCGCTAAGCCCCGTGAGGCGTACCAGCTGGCGGAGAACCTGTGTGCGTACCGCTGTCGTGATGCGGTCGCCCTGCATCAATGCGGATGCATACTCACCGATTGCGAAGGCTTCCGCTTCCCGGATGATCTCTTCGACAGGTTTACGGAGGAGGGTGCGGTCTAGCTTGCCGTGGTACCAGGCAGTCGCCGCATACGTTGGAAGGAACAGGACGTACGGCAGGTCGTTGCCATTTGCAAAGGACAATGTCTGGAAATGCAGGACGGTTGAGATAAGAATCAGGCCACTGAGCGCGATTCCCATGTCAACCAGGCGTCCGGCGAGGCCGGCGCCGCGGGTTGTACCGTAAGACTCTCCGGCCATAAAGAGCGGGCTTGCCCAGCGGTTGTTACGCGTCAGGAAGAGGCGGATGAACTCCGAAAGGCAGTCGAGGTCGCCTTCCACACCGAGGAACTTCTTCGCAGTCTCTTCATCTTTGGCGTGTGAAAAGCCCGTCTCAACCGGGTCGATGAAGACGATATCTGCGACATCTAGCCACGTAAATGGGTTGTCCTCGATGATGTAAGGCGGCGGTGGCAGGGAGCCATCCGGGAGCATCGCGATACGCTTCGGGCCAATCGTCCCGAGGTGGAGCCAGACAGAGCTCGAGCCTGGGCCGCCATTGAAGGCGATTAGGAGCGGCCGGTCCTTGGGGTCATCGATGCCATCTAGGGTGTAATACGTGTGGAACAACAGGGCATCGACACCGCCATCCGCATCCTTGATGGGAAGGTAGCCGGCTTTAGCCGTGTAGGCAAGGGTTTTGTCACCTGTGGTGACGGATCCGTGAGAGACGGAGAGAGGTGTTTCTTCGAGGGATTTTGCCTTTTCGGCGGTTGATGCAGCATCCATGCGTAGCATCCTACCGTTATAGAGACTCCCTGCAAATCCAAGTCCTTTAACCACCGTCCGGTGTGAGCAAAGTCATCATTTGGAACCGCCTACAGGGCGTTCGAAATGTCGTTCTTACTGACGAGACAATCCATCCAACAAGTACATTGAAGGCATCTTAGGAGCGCGGAATCTGATGAATGTTAGAGCTCAAATGGTGCTGTTGAACGACAAAGCCATCCGCGTGCCGCACAAAGCGAACACCCTTCGGCGACACAGCGTCTGAGTGGTGTCGAATTCTGGAATCATCCTCCAGCGATAGAATGCCCAGTATTAAGCAAGCTCGGGATTTACTCCCATTCAGGAGATGGATTTCATGACAAGACGGTTTGTGTTACTGACGGCAGCCTTTGTTGCCCTTGCTCCAAATGCGCTTGCACAGGGCCCGCGTACCTTTACCTTTCAGGAAGCCCTCGGATTTGGCGCACGCCTCACCCCGGAAACTCCCATCAAGGTCTCGTGGCTGGATGCGCAAACCTACACCATCGAGCAAAACGGTAAGACCTATTCCTACGATGCCCGCTCAGGCGAACAACGCCCAAACCGCAGCCTTGCGACGCCCGATGAGCAGCGTAATACACTGAATGCCCGGCGGCGCGGAGGCGGCATCCCGGGTGGCGGAAATGGCAACCTGACGGACCCAACGGGTAAACGAACAGCATCCGTAAAGCAAAATGACCTCTATGTGACCGAAAAAGGCACCAATGTCGAGAAGCGCATCACCACCGATGGCTCAGCAACCATTCTCAATGGCATCCTCGACTGGGTCTACGATGAAGAAATTTATGGCCGCGGGAGCCGCTGGGGCTACCGCTGGAGCCCGGATGGCCGCCACGTCGCCTACCTCCGCCTCGATGAAGCCCCAGTCAAGCCCATCACCCTAACCGACCATCTTCCACAGGCCCAGGCGCTCGAGCCTTGGTTTTACCCAAAGGCCGGGATGGCAAATCCGCTCGTCACGCTCTGGGTCGTTGATGTAACCGAAGCAAACCCGAAGCCCGTGCAGGTTCCTCTGGATGCCTACGTTCCGGAAGACCGTCTCGTGGTCCGCTTTGCTTTCACGCCTGACTCCAAAAAGCTGCTCTACCAAGTGCAGAACAAGGAGCAGACCTTCCTCGATGTCATCACCGCCGATGCCGCAAACCCGAAAGAGCCCAAGCGCCTCTTTCGTGAAGCAAGTAATAGCGGCTGGATTGATGTCACCGACTACCCGATGTGGTTGAAGGACGGGTCTTTCCTCTGGACGAGTGACCGCAGTGGCTACCGTCACATCTACCGCTACAAGCTCGATGGAACGCTTGCGGCGACTGTGACCGAAGGCATGTGGGATGCCCGCCGGGTTACATTTGTGGATGAAGAAGCCGGGACAATCTACGTCGAATCGAATGTCGAACAGGTGTCGGGCTCTGACTTTATGCGCGCCCGCCTGGATGGCAAAGGGCGGCCAATAAGGTTGACATCCGGTCCCGGGACCCACGTCGCAAACTTCGCACCGGGCCGAAAGTTCTTTATCGACACGGTATCGACGGCTGAAAACCCTGGCGAGATCCGCGTCTGCGACGACGAAGGCAAGGTTCTGCGCGTCCTTGGTAAGGTTAGCGCACCCGCTGCGGCGAAAGAATACAGTCTGGGTATCCCAAAGTTTGTTCAGGTCAAGGCACGGGATGGCTATGTCCTCGAAGGGACGCTCCTCCTTCCTCCAACGTGGAAACCGGGGATGCGCGTACCGGTTTACTGTCCGGTGTACGCCGGCCCAGATGCCCCTACGGCCCGTAATGCCTGGTCAAGCGTGAATGGTCAGGTCCTGCATCAGTATCTTGCCCAACAGGGAATTGCTGTATGGATGTGCGATAACCGCACGGCGAACCCGCGTGGCTACTCTGCCCGCACCGCCTGCTGGAGACAGTTTGGGGTGAGCGAGCTAAAGGATATAGAGGATGGTCTCAAGGCCCTCGATACCCTTGGCTATGTAGATCCAAAGCGTGTTGCCATCGAGGGCTGGAGCTTTGGCGGCTTTATGTCCGCCTATGCCCTGACGCACTCCGATATGTTCAAGGTCGGCATCGCCGGCGCTGGCGTCATGGACTGGCAGCTTTACGACACCATTTACACCGAGCGCTACATGGGAACACCCCAGAAAAATGCAGCCGGCTACAAGGCTGGCAGCGTCGTGGCGGGTGCGGCGAAGCTAAACGGGAATCTGTTGATTGTGCACGGGATGATGGATGACAATGTGCATGTCCAGAACTCGATGCAGCTGATATATGCTCTTCAGAAGGCTGGCAAAAAGTTTGACATGATGCTCTATCCAAGCCCGACCAGCCGTCATGGAATTGGCGATCCAGACCTTTCCAAGCACAATCGTGAGCTGAGACTGAAGTACTTGGTAGAGAAGCTCTAGTTAACAATTCTTGTCGGCATCGGGAATCCCTTGTCTATAACCCAGAGTGTCTGGCCAACATGCAGGAAGCGCACCCCGTACCGGTGAACGTTCATCCATGAACTACAACCGCGTACAGGGTGCCAACAACCGCATTGTGTTGGGTCTGATCGGCTGCGGAGGCATGGGCGCCGCCAACATGCGCAACTTAATGGGCAAGCAGGGCGTCGAAGTTGCTGCTCTCTGCGATGTTGACACAAGCCGCATGACGGGCGATATCCGAGATGTGGAAAAGAAGTATGGCCGCAAGCCTGAGCTCTTCAAAGACTACCGCAAAATGCTTGAGCGCAAGGACATCGATGCCATTATCGTCGGGACTCCTGACCACTGGCACGCCCTCAACCTCATCCACACCGTTGAGGCAGGCAAGGATTCCTACTGCGAAAAGCCTATCTCCCACAACTTTGTGGAAGCACGCTCGATGGCAAATGCAGTCGCGTACCACAAGAAAATCGTGCAGGTCGGAACATGGCAACGGAGTGGCAAAGAGTTCACCGATGCCATTTCTTTTGTTCGCGCAGGCAAGCTAGGCAGCAAGATTGTGATGGCGCGTGCGTGGCGCACGGATGGCTCCAAGGTTGGCAATGACCGACCATCCGCCGTGCCGGCATCGCTTGATTACGACATGTGGATCGGCCCTGCGAAAATGGTCCCCTACAAGTCTAACCATGTCCACGGCAACTGGCGCTGGTTTATGAACACCGGTACCGGCATGACGGGTGACTGGGGAGTTCATATGCTGGACATCGCCCTCCTCGGCCTCAGCCCAAATAATGAAGATCTCGCGATGCCGACATCCGTGAGCGCATACGGCGGCAAGCTGGCCTACCCAACGGATGACCGAACGGCTCCTGACACCGTCGAGGCCATTTTCAAGTTCGAGAACCCAGATGTCGTCATGACTTGGTCGACCGGCCGTGACTACGCGAATCGCCCGGACTGCGGCGTGGAATGGGTCGGCGCAGATGGCCGCTGTGTACGCTGCTGGCGTGGTGGCTGGAGTGTCCATGAAGCCAATGGTGAGCCGATGGACAAAGAGGAATCACCTGCGGTCAATGACCACTGGCAAAACTGGCTGGATGGTGTCCGGACCCGCCAGCAGACCCGGTCGAGTCTGGCATCGATGGCGAAGACCACCATGGTCTGCCACATGGCGAACATCGCCTACTTGAGCGGCGAAACGGTTCGCTTTGACCGCAGCAAAATGGACCTTGTTGGAAAAGCTGGGAAGAATACGACATCGTATTTCCGCGAATACCGTAAGCCATATACCCTGCCGATCTACAAGTAAGGCGGGTCTAAAAGAAACAAAAACCACCCGGCGCCTACATTGGCCCCGGGTGGTTTTTGTTTTTTTCTGTGTAACTTTACCGCCCGGTCACAGCATCCCATGCCGCAATCCCTGCCTGATAGACATCCCGGACCGCGACACCAGCCGCTAGCGCCGCAGAACGGCACTCTTCAAACTCAGGAGCCGCTTGGACTAATTCTCCATCGAAAAAGCCCTGCTTAATCGAAAGCATCCCAAAAGGTGTCTGCACATACGCAAAGCTGCGCTCAAGCGTCACGCGCTCGGACACGCGGCGGCGGACACCAAGTGTCCCGGTCTCGCGGAAGAGGACTTTTAGGATGTCTGCTTCCCGTGATGGCTCAGACAAAACCGTAATCGCGGTTCCCGGACGGTTCTTCTTCATCTGGACAGCGTGCATGGTTACATCCAGGGCACCTGCGCCGAGAAGCGCCTCCTGCGCATGGCCAAGGATCTCAGCTGAAATGTCATCGACGTTTGTCTCGATGACGACGACATCGTGGGATGCCCCATTCGAGCCAGCCTTCGGGCTTTTGCCAGGGATTTCAGCCAATACTGCGCGCAGTAGGTTTGGATATTCGGTGCCAAAGTTTTTCTTACCAGCGCCCCAGCCTGTGGCGATAGGCGTCATCGCTGGCGCATTGCCGATGTTCGCTGGGCCCGCGAGCGTCGCGACGATGGCGCAGCCTGTCGGCGTCACCAGCTCCCCACGGACATCCACTGGATAGGTCGCGATTCCTGCCATCAGCTCAAGCGTTGCTGGCGCAGGAAGTGGCATCCGTCCATGCTGGCAGTCAACAAATCCACGCGAATAAGGCAGTGGCGAGCAGTAAACGGCATCCACATTCAGCATTTCCAGCAAGATACACGTGCCAGTGATGTCAACAATGGCATCGACAGCGCCAACCTCGTGGAAGTGAATCTCTTCCTTCGTTGTGCCGTGGACTTTGGCCTCCGCCTCCGCCAAGTTTTCGAAAATGGCGGTTGCCCGTTCGATCACGCGCGCAGGAAGGCTGCTGGCAGCGTAGATTTCATGGATGTCCGAGAGGTGACGTCCGTGTCCGGTGTCGACTTCCGTGAGGAGCACATCGACATCCACGGACATCAGGCCTTCGACCTTGCGCCGGGCAATCGTCAGCTCGTAGCCGCCAACGCCGAGACCCGCGAGCTGGTTTCGGAATTCCTGCTCATCGGCACCGAGACCGAGAAGCGCCCCGAGGGTCATATCCCCGGAAATACCACTGAAGCAATCCAAATAGACGATCCGCATGTTCCAATCTCCTGTTTTATGTGCGTAGCTGCGCTATTCTCCTTGGGTGTCCGGGCCGCGGAGTATCCGCAGCGCCGCCATCGCCCCGCCAAAGCCATTATCGATATTGACCACCGAGATGCCACTCGCGCAGGCATTCAGCATCGTGAGCAGCGGTGCAATCCCACCGAGGGCGGCTCCGTAACCAACAGATGTCGGTACAGCGATCACTGGGCAACCCACGAGACCGCCGACCACACTTGGAAGCGCCCCGTCCATCCCGGCGACCACCACAACCACACTTGCCGCACGAAGCGCATCCGTTTTGGCGAGAATACGGTGGATGCCCGCGACGCCAACATCGGTGATTGAGCTAACATCCGCGCCATGCGCCAGAAGCGTTGCGACACATTCATCCGCGACAGGGAGATCGCTCGTCCCAGCCGTTACGACCAAGACCTTTCCCGTAAACACCTGCCCTGGGATTTCGCCGATGAGGACTGTGCGGCCATCCGTCCAGCTGCGATGTACCGGAAAAGCCTCGATAAGGGCTGCCGAGGATGCATCACTCAGCCGTGTAAACAACACCGCCGGTTGGTGTGCGATGAGTGTCTCTGCAATTCCGATGCACTGGGCTGGCGTCTTCCCCGCACCGTAGACGACTTCCGCAAACCCGGTGCGGGCTTTACGGCCGGTGTCGAGGGTTGCATAGCTGAGTGACTCGGTTGCAAAGGGCAGAGTCGAGAGCAGTTCAAGCGCGGATGTGACATCCGTGGAGCCACTTGACACGGCTTCGAGCAATGTGCGGATATCTTGCGAATCCATTTACGCCTCCTCATCGCGCGACAGGAGCGCGTTCATCGAGCCTGATTTATAGCCAAGGACATCGATGGTAACAAAGTCCCAACCAAGCGCCTTGATGGCATTTCCACAGTGCGCGTGATGACCATTTGTAAAAAATGTTGGTAGCTCGTTTCCACCAAGTTCAATCCTGGCGATGGCTCCATGGTGGCGAACGCGGACATCGGCGTAGCCCAGGTCTTTGATGATGTTCTCCGCTTCCTCGATGCGCGAAAGCAGCTCCGGTGTAACAGGGATTCCGTATTGGACTCGGGATGCCAGACAAGCCATCGCGGGTTTTGACCAGGCATCGATGCCCAATTTACGCGACAAAAAGCGAATTTCCCGTTTGTTCAGGCCTGCATTTTGGAGAGGTGCGAGGGCGCCGTGTTCGCGTGCGGCAACGGCACCTGGGCGGTGGTCGCCAATGTCATCCATGATGGCGCCGAAGGCAATAAACGGGATGCTTTGTGACTCTGCGAAGCGGCGGAGGTGGATAAAGAGCTCATCCTTGCAGTGGTAGCAGCGGTTTCCAGAGTTCTCGATGTAGCCTGCGCGAAGGTGTTCTTCGGTATCAAGGACATCGACGGGAAAGCCGTGCTGCGCTGCCATCCGGACCGCATCCGTCCACTCGCGATGCGGGAGGCTTGGCGAAACAGCGATAGCGGCGCGTGCCCGATCACCGAGCTCTTGGTGTGCGATAACGCAGAGATACGTCGAATCGACGCCACCGGAATAACCCGTTACGAGTCCTCCAAGGGTACGGATTTCATGTCGGAGGAGCTGTTCGCGTTCGATAGCCGTGGCTTCATTTACACGCCAGTCGGCAAGGGTCAGAGGTGTGGTCACGATGCCCTTAAGATTACCGCATCCGTGTGCGGGGCTCGCATCATTGGTCCACTCGGATTGATGTCCTGAGCCTTTAGATTTCCGATGTTCGCACCACGGGGCGATGACTGCTGTCTGTAAAAAATGCTGACTTTTTTCTCGTTTTGTGTCATCCGCGGTGCATTTTTTACGAAAGGTATAGGGTGCACATTCGCCAGCCGGGGCCGGGGTGGGAAATGCAGCCCACAAGGTTACCGGAGGTGTATGAAAATGCTAGCAGTTGTTGAGAGTGCGACGTTGTTTGGAATCGATGCCCTTCCAATCAAAGTCGAAATAAATGTTGCGACAGGAATGCCTGTCTTTACCATCGTCGGGCTACCCGATGCGGCCGTGCAGGAAAGCCGTGAGCGTGTCCGGGCTGCGATTAGAAATTCCAACCTCCGGTTTCCATCCGATCGGGCAACCGTTGTAAATCTTGCGCCAGCGGATGTTCGTAAGGCAGGTCCTGCATTTGATCTTCCTATCGCCATGGCTGTCCTCGCAGCCACAGAGCAGGTTCCGATCAGCGGACTTACGGGATGCCTGCTGATTGGCGAGCTTGGCCTCGATGGCAGTGTCCGAGCCGTGCCGGGGTCGCTCTCGGTTGCGATGGCGGTACGCAAGCGCGAAGACCTCAAGCTGATTGTGCCTTGGGAAAACTATGCCGAGGCAGCATTGGTGGATGGCATCAAGGTCATCCCGGTCAAAACACTGCTGGATGCCGTGCAGGTGATTCGTGGAGATACCTATGTCATCCCACCCCGTCCCGATCCTGAAGAGCTCCTCAGTCGTGCTCTTTTGTTACACGTGGACTACGCGGATGTGAAAGGGAATCTCGCGGCAAAGCGAGCTTTGGAAATCGCTGCGGCGGGTGGACACAACCTGTTGATGGTGGGTCCGCCAGGGAGTGGCAAGACGATGCTCGCGCGTAGGATGCCTGGGATTCTGCCTCCGATGAGTGTGGAGGAGGCCCTCGATGTCACCCGCATCCACAGTATCTCAAGTATCACAGCGGGTGGAACGCGTCTGATGGTTCATCGGCCCTTTCGATCCCCACACCACACCGTGTCACACGCCGGTCTCACGGGTGGAGGGAGTATTCCACGGCCAGGGGAAGTTAGCCTTGCGCATCGGGGCGTGCTCTTTCTCGATGAGCTACCGGAGTTTCACCGGGATGTTTTGGAGGTGATGCGGCAGCCGCTCGAGGATGGTCAGGTGACGATTGCGCGGGCGGCTGCGACATTGACCTATCCAGCCCGGTGCTCATTGATTGCCGCGATGAATCCGTGCCCATGCGGCTATCACGGAGACCGTTTACGTCCATGTACGTGTACACGATCAACGGTGGAGGCCTACCTCCGAAGGTTATCCGGACCTCTGCTTGATCGCATCGATATACATATGGAGGTCCCGCGTATTCCGCATACTGACCTGATGAAATCTGTTCCCGGTGAAAGCAGTGCGGAGATTCGGGAGCGTGTTGTGGCTGCGAGAAACCGTCAGCATGCGAGGTGTTTATCGTTTGGTTGGGAGCCGAGGGCGAATTCCCTTCTGATGCCGAAGGAGATGGGGAGCGCTTGTCCATTGACGCCTGGCTGTAAGGAGCTCCTCGGGAACGCGGTGCAGCGCCTCAACTTAAGTGCTAGAGCGCATGACAGAATCCTGAAAGTTGCGAGGACGATTGCGGATTTGGCATCGGAGGAATCCATTTCCGAAAGCCATATCGCGGAGGCTGTTCAATATCGTTCCATGGACCGGAGGTTGTTTGGGTGACGTAATTACCGTAGGTTTTCCCATCTGAATCTCTTACTAGAAGGTTCATATTTCCTGACATGGATTCAGTTGAGGATCATCAACATCATAAAATTACCTTTTACATTCGTTCACGATTGATTCACAATCCAGATGCATAATCAATACATCGGGAGACGCAGTCATGTGGTGGCGGCAAATACATCCCAATGTTGGTTTTAAGGAGAAATGCCATGAATAAGCAAATACTTGCTGGTATCGCGCTTGGAGCGTTTGTCGCAACTGGTCTTGGAACCGTTTACACAGCGGCTAAGGCACAAACATCCAATGTTGCAGCCCAACAGGGTCAGGGTGGTCAGCAGGGCGGACGACCTGGCTTTGGTGGTCAGGGTGGACCTGGCGGCGGCGGCTTTCCAGGTGGTCAGGGTGGACCTGGCGGCGGCGGCTTCCCAGGCGGACAGGGCGGCCCCGGCGGCGGTGGCTTCCCAGGTGGTCAAGGCGGACAGGGTGGCGGGATGATGCGCGGAATGATGGGTGGCGGAATGCAACCTGTCGTAACAGCAACCGAACGCTACGTCTATGTTCTCCGTGGAGACACTCTCTTCCAGTACTCTGCAGAAGGCCTCAAGCTGGTTGCAAAGGCTACTCTGCCACAGGATCAGCGCCAAGGTGGTCCAGGTGGTCCTGGCGGAAACTAATCCCGCACTCGCACAGTGATAAAGCCCCTCTCTGCAGCCTGCAGAGGGGGGCTTTTCGGTATCGCTACTCCCCGTGTGCGTACAATACGCAATGACATTTACGGAAACACTGGCAGCGGGAATCATACCGATGCTGGCTGCGCGAGATGCATCCGCAGCCTTACATTTCTACGTTTCAGTCTTCGGTGCCACGGTTTTGGACCGGATCGATTCACCAGGTGGCCGGCTGCTCCACGCTAATATCCGTATCGGGGACGCTCTCTTGATGCTCGCCGATGAATGCCCGCCTCACAATGTCTCACCGGAAACTCTCGGAGGCACACCCGTACTTCTACACTTGGTTGTGGCATCCGTAGATGATGTTATGACACTCGGGCTGGCGAACGGCGGACAAGTTGTCCGCGAACCGGCTGACCAACCAACAGGCTATCGGGCTGCCAAGCTGCGGGATACCGCAGGGCATATCTGGTACGTCGCAAGCCCAATCCGAACGGGCTAGAACGCGCCCTTTAGTGCACTCAGCGATGCAGCAGCTACATCAGCGTGCAGCGATGAACCATGCGAGTCCATCGTCACAATCGCTGGAAAGTCCCGTACGTGCAAAACCCAGATCGCTTCGGGTGAGCCAAACTCCTCGAGATAGACATCATCGACGCGCTCAATGCACTCGGCATACACCTGCGCCGCTCCCCCGATGGCGTGGAGGTAGACAGCCCCGTGTTCACGGCAGGCTTCAAGCGTTTTCGCTCCCATCCCACCCTTGCCAATGACCCCACGCAGCCCATATTTGCCAATCAGACCAGCCTGATACGGTTCTTCACGGATACTCGTCGTCGGTCCGGCCGCTTTGACCGTAAAGCTTCGGTCATCACCCTCACCGCGCTCGATGACAACCGGGCCACAGTGGTAAATCACAGCGCCATTGAGGTCAACACCATCCGGGACCGCCCCACCGCCCGCAAGGTACTTGTGAACCGCATCCCGCCCGGTATACATCGTGCCAGAAATCAACACATCATCGCCGGCCTTCAGCCCACGCACAGCCTCTTCGGTCAATGGAGTTGTTAATCGAACTGTCGCCATCACTTCACCTCACAATTTTCCACGTCGGTCGGCATCGGCTCACGCTTTCCAAGGTAGCGAGGCTGCCGGTTGAACACATTGATATCAAGAATTGCTGTAAATCGTGCAAGCCGTTCGCGCATCCAAAGTCCCATTCCAAGGGGAGCCTGTACGGCGTTGTAGCCGATGGCATCGATGCCACGCTGCCGGGCAATGTAGACCGCACGTTCGTTATGAAACGGCTGGCTGACGATGACAAAGCTGTTCTGTCCAAAGACTTTTTTCGCACGGACGATGGAGTCCAACGTCCGAAACCCCGCGTAGTCGCAAACGACATCCTTTGCTGGAATACCTCTGCGGATGAGATCAGCGCGCATCCGAGTCGGCTCGTTATAGCGCATGTCGCCATTGTCTCCGCTCACCAACAGGCACTTGACACGCCCGGCCATGTAAAGCTGTGCGGCCGCATCGATCCGGGCCTCGTACAGTATATTTGGCCGCCCACCGGCGACCTTTGGCGATGTCCCAAGAACCACAGCCACATCGTGGAGAGGCACATCGGCAGTCGCATCAAAGAGGCGGCCACTCGCAGCGTTCATTACGACACGCTCAGAGACCACACTTGCCGTGCAGACAGCAGCGGTTAGGAGCGCGGCGGTGATGGCCGCAGGCTTGATGACCCTGCGGAGCTTAGGAGGGATGACCACCGGGTAGGACTTCCTCAGAATCTGTGTACAGCCAGCGGACGATGTTGTCTGTTGCGCCATCCAGGACAACGCCACGGCGGCGGTGTGCCCAACAGGCGTAGCTTACAGACACAAAGAATGATGCTGGGAGGCGGTTACGCTCCGTAACCTTGCAGCCAAGCAGAGTTGTTTCACCGCCGAAGCCCATTGGGCCAATGCCAAGACCATTTGCCGTATCAACAATATCCTGCTCAAAGCCTGCCAGGTCTTCTCGCGTATTGGTGTCGCCAACCACACGGAGCAGCTGTTCCTTCGCCGCATCGAGGCCGCTCGCGCGATCACCACCAATACAGACACCGACAAAGCCCGGCGCGCAGCCTTGGCCCTGTGCCTTCCAAACGGCGTGGAGCACCGCTGTGCGACAACCGGCAATATCACGTCCCGCCTTGACGCCAAGCTCAGGAAATTCCATCGGGAGGGAATATTGCGCACCGACATTTTCGCAACCGCCACCCTTGAGCATGCAGCGGACATCCACGGTTGGATGCTCCCACGCCTCAAAGTGGAACAAAGGCGTACCAGGCCCGATGTTGTTTCCGGAGTTCTTGCCGCTCAGCGCTTCGACACTATTCTGGCGGAGATAGCCTTTAGATGTTGCTTCTGCGACGGCATTTTCGGCGACCTTGCGAAAGGTGAGCGTGTCGTAGCCAACGGGGTGATGTACGAAGAACTTAATCATCCCGGTGTCCTGGCAGATAGGCGCTGAGCCATCGGCTGCCATTTTGATATTGGTGTCGATGGTATCAAGTGCGAGGAGAGCCCGGGAGCCAAAGCGTTCCTTGGCTGTGCCATCTAGGAGGGCCTTACGGACATCCGGCGGCAGGTCGGTCGACGTCACGCGGATGAGTTCGAGGATGTTGTCAAAGAGCGGAGCTGAAGCCATCTTGGGCACCTGAATTCGGGGGATGAAGTGTCTCAAGTATACCGCCGTGGACAAGCGGACATCGGTACAATCAACGTGCTATGACTGAAACTGAAGCCCTCTCCCTGTTTGAAAAAACCGGCGCATTGCTGTCCGGTCACTTCGTATTGACCAGTGGTCGTCACTCTGATCGATATTTTGAAAAGTTCCACGTCCTCCGCTATCCGGAGTATGTTGAGCAGCTTGGACGTGCGCTTGCAGCGCAATGCGCGGATGTAAAACCCGATGTCGTCCTTGGGCCAACCACACTTGGCATCGTGCTTGCCTACGAGGTCGCAAGGCACCTCGGAGCCACCGCGGCCTATGGCGAAAAGGGTCCCGATGGCAAGCGGTTTCTGCGCCGCCCTGAGCACATGGAAGCCGGCCAGCGCGTGCTCGTCGTGGATGACATTTTGACAACAGGCGGCAGCATCAATGAGTGTATCGAGCTTGTCAATGCCCACGGCTCCGAGCTTGTCGGCGTCGGCGTCCTTGTTGACCGATCGGGTGGAAAGGTCGATTTTGGCGTGCCACTTGCATCCGTTTTGGCGCTTAATGTCCAGAGCTGGGCCCCGGATGAAATCCCTGATTGGCTGGAAGCCACACCGATTACACGCCCAGGTTCCACGGGTAAGAAGTAACGAAAAAGGGGAGGCCGCTGGCCTCCCCTCCTTGCTCTAGGTGTTCAGCCTACTCGCCCGTCTCGCGTTTGGATCCGGAGTCCTGCTTTGCGAGGTCATCCTTCTCGGATGCCGGCCACGGAGATCCTGCGAGCTTTTCTTTCAGCACAGTGACCGCTGCCTGAACTTGCTTGCTGATCGGAATCGCGGCCTTGCGGTTACCCGGTTGCTCACGCATGATTTTGCGCTGCGCATCAAGGTCTTTGTCATCCTCAGGCACAACACGGTCAGGGCGGATGCCACCCTTTTCTCCAACAGGCTCGCCATTTTCATCCCGCTTGAGGTTGATGTCGTGCTTGTCACGCGTGAAATAATGCTGCGTGGTGACCTTTACAGCACCTCCGGTATCACCCAGAGGCAAAATGGTCTGAACAAGGCCCTTACCGTAGGTACGTGTTCCGATGATGAATGCCGCATTGGCATCCTGAAGCGCGCCGCTCACAATCTCAGATGCACTTGCACTGCTGCCGTTGACCAGAACGACGACTGGAATGCTGCCGGATGACAGTGCAGGGATTGTCCGCTTAGAATCGACGTTCAAGCTGACCATGCCGCCTTGACGCTCTTTGGTCCACACGACTGGGCCCTCGGCGACAAATCGGGAAACCATGTCACGCGCAACGGTGAGGAGTCCACCCGGGTTGCCCCGAAGGTCAAAGACCAGTGCTTTCATCCCCTGCGTCTGCAGCTTTGCAATCGCGGCCGCAACCTGAACATCTGCTTGCTCAGTAAACTGATCAAGCTTTACATAGCCAATCCCGTTCGCAGTATCCAACATCCAGGAGTCGACGACTGGACTTGTAACGATGGCACGAACCAAGTCCACATCGAATGGCTTGCTTCCCTTACGCTCAATCGTGAGGCGGACCTTTGTGCCGGGCTCACCCTTGATACGCTTGATGACATCATCGAGGCGCTGGCTTGGAGAAATCACCGCACTCTTGCCATCCACGGCGCGGATAAGGTCTCCCGACATTAAGCCCTTGGCCATCGCCGGCGAGTTTGGAATCGGCTCGACAATCAGCGGCTTGTGATCACGTACATCGAGGCGGGCACCGACACCACCAAAGCTCCCGGATGTCGTTTCCATCTGCTTCTTGAACTCATCCGATGTCCAATATTCTGTATAAATATCGCCAACGGATGCGACCATACCCTTGATGGCCATATTGTTCAGCTTGTTTGGCCACTCGCGGTTTGCCTTTGCATCCTTTGGAGGATTGGCATACTCGGTCATGATGGTGTCACGCACTGCAAGGTAGGTTTCGTATGGCTCGAGAGCCACAGGGCTACCGGCGCTTGCGGCGGGTAATCGGAAGGCAGCAGTCAAGCGCTCGCTGAAGAGCGTTGGCATCGCCATCACGGTAGCCACGTTACGGTCAATCGAGCTCTTTCCCTTGAGAGGCTGCAGCGCCCCTTGCGAGAATCCAAGCACTAAACCGGTTGTGAGGAATGCACCAATTACGATGATGCGTCGTGGGGTGATGCCTGCCATTACTTGCCACCTCCAAGTGCCTGAACGGCTTTTGTTACTACTGCCGCTGGTGCAACGGATGTTGGAACGGCAACCGTGGGAACTAGCCCCGTACCAGCCCAGCCGCGTGACTTTCCAGCAAGAGTCCCAACATTGAGCGTGAAGCCAGAGCCATCATCCAATGTATAGAGTCCCTGCAACAGGCCATCTCCAAATGTTGTCTGTCCAACTACTGGTGCCTGACGGCGCTCCAGCATGCAGAGTGCGAGCGCTTCAGAAACGGATGCAGTCCCGCGGTCGGTAAGGACGGCAACCTTGCCAAGTTTGAGGGCATTGCCCGTCGTCTTTAAGGTCTTTCGGGCGCCTTTTTGACCAATCTCAACGCAGAAGGCACCGGGACCAGCGAGGGCACCGGCGACTGACTGGCCTGCTTCGATATCGCCTCCCGGGTTACCCCGGAGGTCAACGATTACATTTTTGCCAGCGGAGCCAGCCAGCGCAGCACGGACATCCTTGCCAGCGGTCTCGCCAAAGAATGGAATCTTCAAGAGCACCGTAGATGCATTGACAGGTTGGACACTGACCGATTCAACCTTGGTTTGTGTCAGCGAGACAGGAACATCGATTGACTTCCCAGCGCGAAGCACCGTGATCGTGAAGCGATCCTTTTTGGCAACTTCCTTGGCGGCATCCGACTTTACAGCCGAGCGGTCGCCGCGGAGCAGCAGCTCAGCATCACGATACGCCATCCCGTTTTCAATCCGGGCCTTGGTGCTCTTACGAACCTTCTCAACTTCTTCATCGGTGACATCCCGGTCCTGCCAGCGCTGCAATATACGGTTGTAGGCAAGCAATGGACTGTGTCCGAAGACGTAGCGTCCATCCACCTTTTGGACCGAATCGCCAGGTTTCAGACCAGCGATGGCAGCAGGTGAGCCGGCGATCGGCGCAACAACCGTCACACGAAAGTCAGTAAAGCCATCCTGTTTCACGCCACGAATGGTCAAGGCTGCACCGATGCCGTTAAGAATGCCCTTGCCTTCTTGTTCCATCAGCTGGCGGGACGATGACTCTACAAAGGTTGAGTGCGGATCATCCAAGGATGACAACATCGCGCGGACGGCACCATGCGCCATCTTGTTTTTGTCGGGGAGGTTGTCTACAAACTGGGAGCGGACAAGGCCATACACGGTTTCAAAGAGGGAAAACCCCTGGGATTCAGGTGCACCGGGGGATGCATCCGTTGCGTTGCCAGGGAGTGTAACGGCAGGAAGCTCGGCAACCTGTGTTCCAGTGGCCCGCGTGTTACTGATGGCAGTCGTGGTTTGAGGTGCACGAAGGAGGCGTCCAGCAGCGAAGGCAACTCCGAAGCTTCCGGCCAGCCCAAGCGTGATGATGAGTGAGTTCCAACGTCGCATCGCAGCTTTAACTCCTTACCGGTTGGTGGAGGCAATCCTTTGTTAGGAAAGGCTAGAGCCACTCTGCCGGGTCGGAAATTGTACCACCGCGAGGTTGTGAATTGTTCCCCAGCATTTCCATCCCGTACACGCGAATGGACATCTTTTTCAAGATGGACGGCACGCTAAATTTGCGCTTCAGCATACCGGCGTGATAACTTAGCCCTTGCGCCACGGCCTATTTTCGCCCGGTGGTCAATTTAACGTGAGATAAATAAATGAAGCGTACATTTCAACCAAAAAACCGACGTCGCCTGCGTGTGCATGGCTTCCGCGCAAGGATGCGTACCAGTGATGGCCGTAACGTCCTTAAGAACCGCCGTGGTCAAGGACGCCATCGCTTGTCTGTGTTTGCAAACAAGTAACTTAGCGACCTGACTTCCTTTTTACGCTGATGTTATCGCGCCCGTTTCGCTTGACCGAGCGACGCGATTTCGCTACCGTATATAATAGACGCCGCATGGCGCACACTGAGCACCTGACCATTTACTGGATGCAGGACAAACGTGGGCACCGGCGGCGTTTTGGATTTGTTACATCCAAAAAGGTAGGCAAGGCCCACGACCGTAACTTGGTCCGTCGTCGTTTACGTCACGTGTGCGCAGCGTGTGTTGAGTCGTTTATCCCAGGGGATTACATCTTTGTTGCCCGCCCTGGAAGCCCCGAGCTCTCACAGGACGCACTTGCTCTCGAACTGTTTTCCGCACGTGAGAAGCTATACTCGCGATTGCCGAAGGAACAACCGGCCGCTGCGCCTGTTGAGCTTGTGAGCGATGAAATCATCGAGGGTCCGGATGCAACATCAGGGGTCAGTGAATGCCCCATCGCAGCGGTCGCAACCACGCAAGCAGGAACGGATTCGGATGGCCAGCAGGTATCGCTAGCAGTCCGGATGATCCGCATCTACCAAATGATCTCCCGGAACACGCCATCCACGTGCCGCTACTACCCATCGTGCTCGGAGTTTATGGCCCAGGCGATGCTGCGATACGGGACATGGCCGGGACTTTGGATGGGTCTGCGCCGTATTACACGGTGCCATCCGTTCGCAAAAGGCGGACATGACCCGGTGCCGTAGTAGAATAGAGACTGTGCCCACGGAGTTCCGGTGAGCACCATATAGAGGAAGATTGAATGAAGTTGATGAGTCTCCATCGGGCATGGACAATCTGGACCGTTGCATTGCTGGCTATTTTGACCCTTTCGGGCTGTGGCGGCAATGTCTCAATTCCGGATACTCCTGACGCTGCCATCACCGAGGCCCAGAAAAAGGTCAAGGTTGCAACCGATGCAGAGATCGCAAAGTCAGCCAAGGTAGGCGAGCTCTGGACGGATGCATCCAGCACCTATAAAGCTGTCCAGGATAAGTTCAAGAATTCCGATGTTGGATATACAGGCGCCATCGAGTCCGCGCGTATCATGTCGGACAAGAAAAAAGAGACTTACAACGCTTGGAAGCAGCTCGATGCGTATCTTCGCAGCACAGAGATGAAGTCTGCAAAGCGCGAAGAAGCGCTGACCCTCTTGCTCGAGCTTGAAACCAAGCAAAACGATGTCAATGCGAAAACTCCGTACTTCAAGGTCATGGATACCTTGGTTCGGATTTTCGGCAACAACAAGAAGTTCAGCCCGGTTCTCGCGATTGTATTCATTGCAATCTTCGTCACGGGTATCCTGTGGCCGCTCCGCTACAAGACATTCAAAAATGCGAAGGAGATGCAAAAGTACGCTCCTCAAATCAAGGATTTGAATGAAAAGTATAAAGCGAATCCGGCCGAGCTGCAGGCAAAGATGAAGGAGTTCCAGCTGGAGCATGGCGTCAACCCCATGGGTGGATGTCTCCCGGCGCTGGCACAGATCCCA